>CAYVLO010000543.1:0-2450 GCA_964452125.1 uncultured Anaerolineaceae bacterium
TTTGCCGTCATTTGATGGCATTCCGGCAGGTGACCCAGCCTGGGGGTGGCGTCGGGGGTCAAACCGGGACAAAAAAAGCCAGCCCGTGGCCAGCTCTTTGGTGCCGAAGGTGGGATTTGAACCCACACGGGAGTACTCCCACTGCGCCCTGAACGCAGCGCGTCTGCCGGTTCCGCCACTTCGGCATGCGGGCACCACTTTACCACTAGTCGGTACTTTTGTCAAACTCGCCCTGGTCTGTGATCTCGGGCGATTCCGTCTCCACATACCATTGAGCGACGTTGCGAAAGCGATCGCCGGGGAGCAAGATTGGTGGAATCTGTACGTCGTGCACCGAGGCGTCGGTAGCATAGGTGTAAATCGGATGATAGATCAACAGAGACGGCACCTGTTCGGCAAAGATCTGCTGAAACGAGCTGTACAAGGCCGCAAGTCGCTCTGGGTCGGTGGTGCGGCGCGCTTCTTCCATGAGCACATCGGCGTCTCGGTCATTGAATCCGGAAAAGTTCTGGCCGGCACCCGTGGCTTGGGTTGAATGCCACAGAGGATAGGGATCGGGATCGGCCGTCTGAGCGATGTTGACGAGAACCACATCGAAATTGCGGCTTCGGACAAAGGTAGACACTGATCCACTACTTGCTGGACGCACAGTCGCCTGAATGCCAAGGGCGCTCCATTGAGCCACCATCTCTTCGGCCATCGCCTTCATCACCGGATCGTCATCGCTGACAAGGAGCGAAAAGGCCAACTCGGTCCCCTCTTTATCTCGTACCAGGTTGCCATTGGTATCCATCCAGCCCGCAGCATCGAGCAAGCCTACAGCGCGCTCGGGATCGTAGATGTACTGCCGCACTGTCGGATCGTACGCCCACAGGAAGGACACAATGGGGCTGTGGGCCACTAGCCCCTGGCCGTTCAGAGCCTTGTCGATGAGAGCCTGGCGATCCAGGCCCAGCAACAGGGCCTGGCGCACCTCTTGCACCTGGAAAAAGGGCAGCGTTTCTCGATTCAGATTCAACAGGGCCAGCCCATACCCTGCAGTCGGCGCCGAATAAAACTGGAGGTTGGGAAGGTCGCCGAGGCTTGCCAGATCGTTGACCCCCTCCAGGTGAAAGCCCTGGATGTCTCCCGCTCGAAAGGCGGAAAGAAGATCCGACTCGCTGGCATACAACCAGAATTCGAGCTGGGCCAGATAGCACTCGCCGCCCCAATACGTATCATTGGGAACCAGCGTTACCTGTTCGGATGACAGCTCTGTAACTTTGAACCTACCGGTTCCCACAGGCGTGACCGTCGAAAATTCGTCGGTGGGCAGATCGGCAGCAGGCACATCGCTGAGCAGATGGGCGGGCAGGATGCCAATGGAGGTATAGTACAAAAACGAGGGAAAGGGTTCCTCCAGAGTGAGGCGAATCGAAAAACTGTCCAGCTTTTCGGCCACAACGGTCTGCCACAGAGCTTGCAGCGCCGGTGGACCCTGGTAGTCAGGATCCTGCAGAGCCTGAACAGTAAAAGCCACATCATCCGCCGTAAAGGGAGCGCCATCGTGCCAGGTGACATCCGGCCGCAACCGAAACTCGTAGACGGTCCCGTCCTCCGACACTTCCCAATCGAGGGCCAGGCTATGGGTGATCTGCCCGGTCTCGTCCAGGGTCGTCAGGCCATCAAAGACCAGAGAGCCAAGGGTCTGCTCAAAGGGGTTGGTTTCGACCATGCGAGGCGAGAGGATCGGGTTGATCCTCTCGACATAGCCCACAATTCCCTCGATATAGGTACCGCCCTGAACAGGAATTAGTGGAGGTTCGACTTCCGCAACCATAGTCTCAGGGGTGGAAGCCAACTGAAAGAGGACCACAAAAACGAGGGCAATGCCAACCAGAGCCAGCAGCGCCTGCCAGATGATGTGCCGAGTCACACAAATCCTCGAACGTGAAAGGGCGCCTCCGTAGCCGATGGCCTGTCGGCACCCTCGCGATTAGCAACATCCCGCACCCTCATCAGGTGACGAGGACACTCACCAGGGAAATCACAAAAAAAACCACAGCCAGGCCGACGGTGACGTTGAACAGCGTCCTTTCGACGCCGCGGCGGGTACGATACACACCACCGCCATCGCCGCCGAAAATGCCACCGAGCCCGCTCTGCCCTTTTGCCTGAACCAGTATGATTACGACCAGGGCAATGGAGATGATGATCTGAATGACCTGCATATAGGGTACAAATGTTTCCACTCTTTTCCTCCGGCTGGTTACAACCCAAACTCATTCTTGTTCCTGGGGAACAAGAACAGAGCAATTATACCACGTTCCCGAGCCCCTGGCAAATGTCCACGGGCGTTTCTCGCCACCAGAGGTGTATTTCAGATTCGTCGGTGAGTTCGTTACGCCCCCTGGGCGGTGAGTAGCCATTCTCTGGAGTGCGTGCCTGCCCAGCAGGACGCTTGCTGCCGC
>CAYVLO010000544.1:0-2435 GCA_964452125.1 uncultured Anaerolineaceae bacterium
CGGGCGCAGGCAGGCGCAACCGGATCACGACCGGGCAACGCCCGATATGCGGGGGTGTGGGGGTGCGCGGGTCAGCCACGAATTGCCCGAATTTCACGAATTCAGAACAGGCGCATGGCGCCAGGCCGACGGTGATCGACCGGGTCGGGCCGCCTCCGACCTGCCTGCCCGCCCGCTGTGCAGGCGGGCGCAGGCAGGCGCAACCGGATCACGACCGGGCAACGCCCGATATGCGGGGGACCGGGGCCCTACGGCGCGGGCCCGAACTTGCGAACTCGGCCCAAAAGTGTTATTATCCCTTGGCCAAGGCCGCCGACGCGCGACGCGCCTTGCATCCATCAACCTCACATACGCTCCGGTTATAGCGGCTCCCAAGGAGGTGGGCGATGCGACTGTTGGAACACGAGAGCAAGCTTCTTTTGCGCGAGGCAGGCCTGGAGACCCCTCAGGGCCGCCTGGTGTCGTCGGCTGCCGAAGCATCCCAAGCCGCCCAGGCATTGGGCGAGCGTGTGGTCCTCAAGCCCCAGATCCCACTGGGCGGCCGGGGCAAAGCCGGGGGCCTGGCCTTTGTCGACACTCCCGATCAAGCGGCGGCGGCGGCCGAGCGCCTGTTGGCCGAACCTCTGCGCGGGCATCCGGTGCGATTGCTGCTGGTGGAACAGCAGGTGCAGGCCCAACAAGAGCTGTATCTGGCCGTTACCTACGACACCACAGCCCGGAGGCCGGTGCTCCTGGTTTCGGCCATGGGCGGTGTCGAGATCGAGGCCATGGCCGATGAGGTGCAGCGCCACCTGTTGCCCCTGCGGCGTCCCTGGCCCACCTACCGTTCCCGCGACGTGGCCCTGGGCCTGGGTCTGACGGGGCGGCCCCTGTTGCGCCTGACCGATGTCATCGACCGGCTGGTGGCGCTGTTCCTCCGGTCGGACGCCCTGTTGGTCGAAGTCAACCCCCTGATGGTGACCCCCGACGGCCGCCTGGTGGCCGTCGACGCCCACATCGACCTGGATGACGACGGGCTCTATCGCCACCCCGAGCTGACCAGCCGGTTCGATCTGGCCGGGCGGGGCCAGCGACCCCTGACCGAATTCGAGCAAAAAGCGGCCGAGATCGACGGCGCCGATCATCGCGGCGTGGCCGGGCGGATGGTGCAGTTCGACGGCGACCTGGGCTTGCTCATCGGTGGGGGAGGCGCCAGCCTGGCTGCATTCGACGCCGTGCTCGATGCCGGCCTGCGCCCGGCCAACTATTGCGAGATCGGCGGCAACCCCAGCGTCTGGAAGGTCAAAGAATTGACCAAGCTGATCCTCAGCCAACCACGGGTGGAGCGCATCGCCGTCATCATGAACGTGGTGTCCAACACCCGGGTGGATCTGGTGGCCCGCGGCGTCGTCAAGGGCATCCTGGAGATGGGCGGCGATCCCGCCGAACGAATCGCGGCGTTTCGCATTCCGGGTTCGTGGGAGGAGGAGGGCTTTTCCCTGCTGCGCCATTACGGGGTGCCCTTTTTCACCCGCGAGACCAGCATCGATCAGGTGGTGGCGACGATGGTCCGAAAGGAGGCATAGGCGACCATGGCAATCCTGGCCGACGAACAGACGAGAATATTGGTCCAAGGCATCACGGGCCGCGAAGCCGCGACCTTTACCAGCGAGTCGATTGCCTATGGCGCCCGCATCGTCGCCGGGGTGACGCCCGGCAAGGGCGGCGCCGAGGTCCACGGCGTGCCGGTGTACGACACGGTGGCGGCGGCCCTGGCCGATCATCCTGCCGACGCCTGCGTCATCTCGGTGCCGGCCGCTTTTACCAAGGACGCGGCCCTGGAGTCGATGGGCAACGGTTTGCGCCTGGTGGTCATTGTCACCGAGCGGATCCCCCGCCGCGACATGGCCGAGGTGCTGGAGGCGGCGGCCGAGTATGGCTGTCGCGTGGTGGGCCCCAACAGCCTGGGGTTGATCTCGCCCGGCAAGACGCGGGTGGGCATGTGCGGCGGTTCGGCCGACGCGGTGCGGCGGGCCTATACCCCCGGCCCGGTGGGCGTGATGTCGCGCAGCGGCGGCATGACCACCGAAATCGCCAATCTGTTGACCCACGCCGGGTTGGGACAGAGTACCTGCGTCAGCGTGGGCGGCGATCCGCTGGTGGGCTCGACCTTTTTGGACCTGCTGCCGCTGTTTGAGGCCGACCCCGAAACCCAGGCCTTGGTCTTTTTTGGCGAGCCAGGCAGCACCATGGAGGAAACGCTGGCGGCCCACGTGGCGGCCCACGGCTCGCGGCTGCCCATTGTGGCCTTTATCGCCGGTCGATTTGCCGACCAGATGCCCGGCGTGCGCTTTGGCCACGCAGCCACCATCGTCGAAGGGGGACGGGGCAGCCCGGCGGCCAAGATCGAAACGCTGTCGGCGGCGGGCATTCGCGTGGCCCGGCGCTTGAGCGAG
>CAYVLO010000545.1:0-2431 GCA_964452125.1 uncultured Anaerolineaceae bacterium
GGGCCTATTACCACAAGCTTTACGAGCCAGACTCGGACCTGGCGCGTAACTTTTTGGTGATTGCCCCCAACATCATCGTGCTGGATCGCCTCTACAAGGATTTCCAGGGCCTGCGCATCTTTTTCGAGGACCCGGTCATTCCCGATAACGGCGTGGATGGCCGCAACTGGCGCGACGACTTTCAATTGACCCTGCACCGCCAGGACGAGGTCCGCATCACACGGCCTACCGGCAACATCTTTCTGACCAACATCCACCGCGTCTATGCCAGTGATGACATCCCGCCCTCACCCAACGATGACGACACCATGGAGTATTTCCTCGGCAAGCGCCCTGTCGGCGCGACCACCGATTCCAAGGTGGACCTGGGCATGATCGTGCGCGACATTGACGAACTGATGGTGCTCAACGACGAGGCGCACCACATCCACGACCCGCGCATGGCCTGGTTCAAGTCGATTCAGGACATCCACAATAGGCTGCTGCAAAAAGGGGCGGCCCTGTCGCTCCAGGTGGACGTCACGGCTACTCCCAAGCACAACAACGGGGCCATCTTTGTGCAGACTGTGGCCGATTACCCGCTGGTCGAGGCCATCTCGCAGAACGTAGTCAAGCACCCCGTGCTGCCCGACGCACCGAGCCGGGCCAAGCTCAGAGAGCAAAAGAGCGCCAAATTCACCGAAAAGTACGCCGATTATATCCACCTCGGTGTCGTCGAGTGGCGCAAGGCATACGCCGAGCACGAAAAGCTGGGCAAGAAGGGCATCCTCTTTGTCATGACCGACGATACCCGCAACTGCGACGACGTAGCCGCATACCTGGAAGGGCACTACCCCGATCTAAAGGACGCCGTGCTGGTCATCCACACCAAACGGAACGGCGAGATATCCGAGGCCACTTCCGGCAAAGCCAAGGAAGAACTGGACAGACTGCGCAAACAAGCCAACGAGATCGACGGGCAGGACAGCCCCTACAAGGCTATCATTTCCGTGATGGTCCTCAAAGAGGGTTGGGACGTGCGCAACGTTACGACCATCGTGGGTCTGCGCGCCTACTCGGCCGCAAGCAACATCCTGCCCGAACAGACCCTGGGGCGTGGTCTCCGCAAAATGTACCCAGGTGACACCGAAGAATACGTCAGTGTCGTCGGCACCAATGCCTTCATGGATTTTGTCGAGTCGATTCAAGCCGAAGGTGTGACCCTGGAGCGCAAGCCGATGGGCGAAGGCACCGGACCCAAGACTCCGCTCGTGATCGAGGTGGACCACGAAAACGTCAAGAAGGACATCGACGCCCTCGATATCGAGATCCCGGTGCTCACCCCGCGCGTTTACCGCGAGTACAAGAATCTGGCCGACCTGGACCTGTCCGCGGTGCCGTATCAACGGGTGACCTACCTCCAATTCAGCGAGCAGCAACAGCGGGAGATCGTCTTCAAGGATATTACCACCGGAGAGGTGACCCATACCACCATCCTCGACACTGCGGGCATTGCCGACTATCGCAGCGTCATCGGCTACTTTGCGCAGACCATCATGAAAGACCTGCGGCTGGTCAGCGGCTACGACGTATTGTATGGCAAGGTCAAGTACTTTGTGCAAAATCAGCTATTTGGCCGGGCGGTGGACCTGGAAAGCCCGAACACTCTTCGCAACCTGTCAGAACTGGTAGCCACCAAGACCATCATCGAGACATTCAAGAAGGCCATCAACGCGCTGACGGTACAGGACAAGGGCGACGCCGAGATCCGCGACAGCATCAAGCTACGCCAGGTTCGCCCCTTTGTGGTAAAGGATCAGCCCTATCTCATACCCAAGAAGAGCGTCTTTAACCGTATCATCGGCGACAGCCCTCTCGAACTGCTCTTTTCCCGGTTCCTCGAAGACTGCGATGATGTGGTGTCCTACGCCAAGAACTATCTGGCAGTGCACTTTAAGGTGGATTATGTCAACACAGACGGCGACATCTCCAACTACTACCCCGACTTTTTTGTCAAGCTAACGGATGGCCGCATCGTCATCGTCGAGACCAAAGGCCAGGAAGACTTGGACGTCCCGCTCAAAATGGAACGGCTGCGGCAATGGTGTGAGGACATCAACCGAGTGCAGTCGACTGCGATCTACGACTTTGTTTTTGTTGACGAAGAGGGCTTTGGCACGTATAAACCTGACTCATTCCGGCAACTGCTTCGCTTGTTCAGGGAGTACAAGGGGGAAAAGTAGGAGGGTGCCACGGCCCTGCACCCGATCCTGCGCGAAGCATCGACCTTTGGCGCCGGCTTTGCCGGGGCCGTCGCGGGGTTTCGGCTTAAGGCCATCGAAGCCATCCTGCTTGTACTGGCGCTCCCAACGGGCCAGTGTTGGCACGCTGACCGAGCGGCGGGCCGAGTGGGGGATCTCGTGGTAGCCAGCAGCGATCTGCTGGCGCAGGC
>CAYVLO010000546.1:0-2430 GCA_964452125.1 uncultured Anaerolineaceae bacterium
TTTTCGGAATGCCGTCGCCCCTACGATTTGCATCGAGAATTTCGTGTCATTCGTGAAATTCGTGGCCGATCCGCCATCCGCCCGGCCCCCGCACCGTAGGGGCGCGGCAGGCCGCGCCCGGCGGTTGGCTCTATGCCGGTTCCGGCAGCACCCGGATCGAATCGCCGACCTGAACCTCGCCGCCTTCCAACACCTCGACAAAGATGCCTTCTCGGGGCATGACGCAGTCGCCGGCCTGGTAATAGATGGCGCAGCGCTCGTGGCAAACCTTGCCGATCTGGGTGACCTGAACCAACGCCTCGCCCAATCGCAAGCGGGTGCCCACCGGGAGATCGACCAGGCTCAGTCCCTGGGTGGTGATGTTTTCGGCAAAGCTGCCTTCGGCGACGTTGAGGCCCAGAGCCCGCATCTTTTCGATGCTCTCCCAGGCCAGGAGGCTCACCTGACGGTGCCAGGGGGCGGCATGGGCATCGCCCACGATTCCCCACCCGGCGCGCAATTCGGCCCGGCCCATGTCTCGTTTTCGGACGCCTTTTTTGGCACTGGTGCATACGGCCAGGATTTGTCCCTCTTGGTTCATGCTTCCTCCCGATTCCACTCGCCGCTTTTGCCGCCTCTCTTGTGGACCAGCTCTAGGTCGGTAATGGACATGCCCCGGTCAACGGCTTTGGCCATGTCGTACACCGTCAGGGCGGCGACGCTGGCGGCGGTCAGCGCCTCCATTTCGACTCCGGTCTTGCCCGTAGTCCGGGCCTGGGCCTCGATGGCCACCCAAGCCTGGTCGCCCGATTGCATCGGCGTCAGGTCGACCGACAGGTGGGTGAGCAGGAGGGGGTGGCACATGGGGATTAGCTCGTGGGTGCGCTTGGCGGCCTGGATGCCGGCGATCTGGGCCACGGTCAGCACATCGCCCTTTTTCAGGGCGTTGGCCTGGATGAGCGCCAGGGTTTGGGGCTGCATGGTCACGCGCCCGCGGGCGATGGCCACCCGCTCGGTGTCGGCCTTGGCGCCCACATCGACCATGCGCGCCCGCCCCTGTTCGTCTGTGTGCGACAGTTCCATCGAATCCTCCGGGTACCCTTGGCCCTATCCCCCGATTTGGGACATGTCGCGATCGTGGGGAGAGAGGGCCTCTTCCAGGTGATGGTGTTGCGGCTTGCTGTGGATGGCCTGAATCAGCAGATCCTTGATCGTATCGATGTCTGCGCCTGATCGCAGTGGTTCCAACAGGTCGATCTCCCGCTCATCCATCAGGCAGGGGCGCAGGCGACCGTCGGCGGTCAGGCGCAGGCGGTTGCAGGTGGGGCAGAAATGGTCGCTCAGGGCGCCGATAAAGCCGAGGCTGCCCTGGGCGCCCGGCGCCTGATAGTAACGCGCGGGGCCGTTTCCCCGGGGGCCGTGAACCGCCTGCAGTGGACCCCATTCGCTTTCGATCCGGGCTCGCACCTCGGGGAGGGGCACAATACGCTCCCTGGCCCAGTCGGCGTTGGCGCCGATGGGCATCAGCTCGATAAAACGCACGTGCCAGCCGTCGGTCCGCGTTTTGCGGGCAAAATCAATGACCTCGTCGTCGTTAAAGCCGCGGACGACCACGACGTTGAACTTGATAGGCGTGAGGCCGGCGGACTGGGCGGCTGCGATTCCGGCCCAGACGTCGTCCAGGCGGCCGCGGCGCGTGATGGCGGCATAGCGCTCGGGACGAAAGGTATCGAGGCTGATGTTGACGCGGTGGAGGCCGGCATCGGCCAGCGCCTGGGCGTGACGGGCCAGCAGGGTGGCATTGGTCGTCATCGAGATTTCTTCGATGCCGGGGATGGCGGCCATCATTCCCACAAACTCGGGTAACCCCAACCGGGTGAGGGGCTCGCCGCCGGTCAACCGCACTTTGCTGATGCCGATCTCGGCGGCAGCGCGGATGATCAGCGCCAGTTCCTCGTACCGCAGCATGGCCTCGTGGGCTTGTTTTTCCACGCCCTGGGGGGGCATGCAGTAGACGCAGCGCAAATTGCAGCGGTCGGTCACCGACACGCGCAAATAGTTGATGGTGCGCGCAAAATCGTCTTGATACGGCAAGGGACTCGTCTCCTTCCCGGGCCTGGTCAGGCCACTTTACCTGCGGTGCCCGCCTGTGTGTGCAGACGCGGTATGCCTATGCTCTTCCGGTGGTTCATCGCCAACGGATGCACCATTCTACCCCACCTGGCACAAAAGATCAAATGCTCCATCGGACGCCGTTGGGCAACCCTACCCGGCCAGGCACGCATAGGGTACGGGCGACGCATGCGTCGCCCCTACAGGATCTGGCCTCGGAGCGCGGGTTTTGGAGTGCGGCGCCTTGGCGCCGCTATGGAATCGGGCGCGGCATGCGTCGCCCGTACAGGATCTGGCCTCGGAGCGCGGGTTTTGGAGTGCGGCGCCTTGGCGCCGCTA
>CAYVLO010000547.1:0-2428 GCA_964452125.1 uncultured Anaerolineaceae bacterium
CACGTTCCACGTCCTGGACCGCAGCCGCGGCGAATGGGGCGAACCAGCCGACGACCTGAGCTGCCTGACGATCAACTATCTCTTTTTCTCGCTGCAACGATGGGGTCGCCTGGACGGACCCTTCCGTGCGTTGCACGATCGATTCTGGGAGCGCTATCTGCACGCGCGGCGCGATGATGAGCTGGCAGCTGTGATCCAGCCCTGGTTTGCCTGGCGGACTCTGGTGTTGGCCAGTCCGCTCTGGTATCCCACTATCCAAGAGGAGGTGCGGAAAAAGCTGCTGACCTTTGCCCGGAATGTCTTGGCCAGCGAGCGATACGACTATCGATGGGTGAACGACTATGTGGGGGTGGACTGATGTCCACGCTCGTTCGCCCGGGATTTGTCGTCTGGCTGACGGGGCTGCCCTCGTCGGGCAAGACGACCCTGGCCCACGCATTGGGCCGCTTGCTCGCTGAGCGGGGGATCGACGTCGCCCTCCTGGATTCCGACGAGCTGCGCCGCCGCTTGACGCCCAACCCGACCTATTCGGAAGAGGAGCGGGATGGCTTTTACCGTACCCTGGCCGTCCTGGCCGAATTGCTGGCTGCCCACGGGGTGAACGTCCTGCTCGCCGCCACCGCTCCCAAGCGAGAGCACCGCCAGATGGCCCGCGACCGGATCGGCCGTTTTGCCGAGGTGCATGTAGATTGTCCCCCCCAGGTGTGCCGGGCGCGGGACCCCAAGGGTTTGTGGCGGCAGGCAGACCGGGGCGAGATCACCACCTTGCCGGGGGCCGGCGCGCCGTATGAGGCGCCGGAGGCGCCCGAGGTGCGGATCGATACGTCCCGCTGCCCGGTGGACGCCGCGGCGCGAGATGTGCTGGCGCAGTTGGACGCCCAGGGCTTCTGGGCATGAGACCGTGGCGAGCATGGGCGCCGTCATGCCCGCGGAGGCGGGCATCCATTCCTGAGGCCAGGCCGGATGGACCCGCGCGTGTACGTGGGTGACAGGGCTACATCGAGTGAGTGCCTGCCTTGGCAGGCACTCCAGGGAGGCCATCGTATGAGCCAGGGACCGCAATCCCTCATCAATCCCTTTGCCCACCCTGAGGTGGTGGCGGGCTATGAGGACTGGTACCAGGGCGGAGGGCGCCGGGCCGATCTTTTGGAAAAGGCCCTTTTGAAACGGCTTCTGGCCCTTTTCCCCGACGCTGTCACCCTGTTAGAAATCGGCAGTGGTACAGGGCATTTCAGCCGATGGTTCGGCGACCAGGGCTTGAGTGTGGTGGGCGTGGATCGATCGCTGCCCATGCTGACCGAGGCCGTCCACCTGGACGGCCCGCCCTGGGTGCGGGGCGATGCTTTGAGTCTTCCCTTTCCGGCGCTCAGCGTGGACCTGGTGGCGATGATCACCACTCTGGAATTCTTGCCGAACCCCACCCGCGCTCTGAGCGAGGCGATGCGCGTGTGCCGTCAGGGATTGCTCCTGGGGGTGTTGAACCGCCAGAGCCTTTTGGCGCGGCAGCTTCAGAAAAAGGGTGGGCCCGTGTGGGGAGTCGCGAATTTCTACGCGGTGGACGAGTTGATTGGGCTGGCGCGGTCTGCCGCCAGCGGTCGACCGCTGGAGGTGTCGTGGCAGACCACTCTGTGGCCGTTGTGGCCCGGGCCGCTGCCGCTGCCCTGGGGTGGGTTTATCGGCATGACTATCAGGCTGGTGAAGACGGGAGGGGAGGAATCGTGATCGGTATCGCCGCTCAGGTGAGCTTGTATCCTTTGCGCCAGGAATCTCTGGCGCCCGCGATCGATGAGGCCCTTGCGGTGTTTGGCGAGTACAATCTGGACGTAAAGCCGGGTGCCATGAGCAGCGTGATCGTGGGCGATGACACGGCGGTTTTCGGCGCCCTGCAAGAGGCCCTTCGGCGGGCCGTCGGGCAAGGGGAGATCGTGATGGTGGTCACCTTTTCCAATGCCTGCCCTGTTTCTCACGAGGGAAGCGGGAACGTTGAACGGCGGTAGAATGGACCGCCGGCCCAGGCGCGCCCCGGAACCCTATCGGTTCAGCGGCGTTTTCCCCCGGTTTTCCGAGCGGCTGCCAGCGCCTCGACTTCGGACCGCAGCAGCAACCAGCGCCAGGCCCATCCCTTGGGTGCGTCGGCGTCGATCAGTATCGTCAGTTTGCCCTCATCGATGAGTTGGCTGGCGCCCCAGTATTTGACGCCCAGGATCTTTTCTGCGTCTTTTAGCGATACGACGTCTTCGGGGCCGATCCCTTCGGTATCCTCATAGACGATCCGGCAGATTTGGACGCGCATGCTTTTGTCCTCCCTGTGGTCCATTATAGCATATTGGGAGGTGGCTGGGCAGCCTGCGACTTGGCGGGCAGGAACTGGGCTGCCTCCGAGACGGGGACAGCGAGCAGAAATTCGTAATTGGATGCCGACAGGGTA
>CAYVLO010000548.1:0-2424 GCA_964452125.1 uncultured Anaerolineaceae bacterium
GGGAGGTGATCGAGCTGTTGGCCGAAGCCGGTTTGCGGGGCCAGGTCAAGGTGATGGTCGGCGGCTCGCCGGTCACGCCCGAGTGGGCCGCCGATATCGGCGCCGAGGGCTTTGCCGAAGATGCGGCGAGTTCGGTGGCGGTGGCCAAGCGGCTGATGGGCGTCTAGGGGTCGGAGGCGTCGGGAATCGAATCGCAAGGGGGCTCTCCTGTGCGAGATGGCGCGGGAGAGCCCATTTGCTATAATGGGGGAAAAGGGGGAAGAAATGGGCTTTCAGTATGCTGTGCTGGGCGCGGGGCGCCAGGGGACCGCGTGTGCGTACGATATGATTCAACTGGGTGATGCCGACAGCGTGCTCATCGTCGATCAATCGCTGGATGCGGCCCAGGCTGCTGCCGCGCGCGTCAATCGGATGACAGGGACGGCCAAAGCCCGCGCCGCGCAATTGGATGTGACCGACAGCCAGGCGCTGGTGGAGACCCTTACGGGCGTGGATTCCTTTTTGAGCGCTGTGCCCTACTATTACAATCTCAAGATCACCCAGGCAGCGATCCAGGCAGGGGCCTGCATGTGCGATCTGGGGGGAAACACCGACCTGGTGCGCGAGCAGTTGGCGCTGAGCCAAGAGGCGCAGGCGGCTGGGGTGAGCGTGGTTCCCGACTGCGGCCAGGTGCCGGGTATGGGCACCACGTTGATGGTGTATGCGATGAGTTTGTTGGATGAGGCAGAAGAGGTATTCATGTGGGATGGCGGGCTGCCACAGAATCCCCGCCCGCCTTTTGATTACCTGCTCACGTTTAACATCGCCGGGCTGACCAACGAGTATGCCGAATCGCCCATCTTTTTGCGCGACGGCAAGCCGACGTTGGTGCCGACGATGGACGAGCTCGAGATCGTCGAGTTTCCGGCGCCGGTGGGCAAGCTGGAGGCATTCACGACTGGTGGTGGGGTATCGACCCTGCCCTGGACCTACGAAGGCAAGCTCAAGACCCTGCAGAACAAGACGGTGCGCTACCCGGGCCATTTCGCCCAATTGCGGGCCTTTTACGATCTCGGCTTGTGGGGCTTGGAGCCGGTGTCGGTGGGCGAGCAGCAGGTCGTGCCTCGCGATCTTTTCCATACGCTCTTTGAGCCTATGGTTACCTATCCCGAGGATAAGGATGTGGTGGTCATCCGTATTCTGGCCAAGGGGCGCAAGGGGGGCCGGCCTGCCGAAGCGGTTCTGGAGTTGATGGATTTCTACGATGATGCTACCGGCTTCACGGCCATGGAGCGGACGACCGGTTGGGATGGGGCCATTGTGGCGGAGATGATGGCTCGCGGCCAGACGCCCAAAGGGGCTGTGCCGGTGGAAAAGGCGGTCGATCCGGCATTGTTCGTCGCTGAGCTGGAGCGCCGGGGCATCCACGTCCGCGCGGAGGTCCAGGTGTCCTGACGGAGCCGGGAGTGGTGGGCCGATCCACGGAGCGCCGCTGTCGCTGCCAAGGCGTGTTTTTGGGATGGGGCATTCGCCGACGAGGAGGGGCGAGAAGCGATGGGCGAGAACGAGTATCAGCACATCGTCTTTGTGGTCTCTGATGCCACGGGAGCCACGGCCCGCCGGGTGGTGGAGGCGGCTTTGCTCCAGTTTGAGAATGCCGACGTCCGGGTCGAGCAGGTGCCCGGCGTGGTCGAGGCCAAAGAGGTCAAGCGCCTGGTGAAGCAGGCAGCCGCCGTCGGAGGTACGATCGTTCACACGCTGGTGCTGCCCGAGCTTCGCGAGGTGATGCTGACCGAGGGCCGGCGCAATCACGTGGTGACCATCGATCTGATGGGGCCGTTGCTGGATCGGTTGCGGGCCACGCTGGAGCTGTCGCCTATGGCCAAGCCAGGCTTGATGCGCCAGCTCGACGAAAGCTACTTTGAGCGGATTGGGGCAATGGATTTTGCCGTGCGGCACGACGATGGCCGCAATGTCGAGGAACTACCCCAGGCTCAGTTGGTGCTGGTGGGCGTATCGCGTACGTCCAAGACGCCCATCAGCATCTACCTGGCCTATCGCGGATGGCGGGTGGCCAATGTGCCGATCATCACCGATATGGAGCCGCCGGTGTCACTTGCCCAGGTCGACCGCAAGCGGATCGTGATGTTGACCGTTCAGCCGGATCGGTTGGAAATGTTGCGCCATGCGCGCGCACCCCGGATGGCCAAAGGGATCGCGCTACACTATGTCAGCCGGGAATACATTCAGCGTGAGCTGGATTGGGCCGAGTTGCTGCATCGACGGGAGCGATGGGCGGTTGTAGATGTGACCAACAAGTCCATTGAGGAGGCTTCTGCCGAGGTGATTGCCCTCTACAATCGGCGCATGGGGCGTGACTCTGAGTCAGAGATCTAGCAGCCTGTCGGAGAGGGTTGTCATTCTGAGGAACGGAGGCGGCAAAGC
>CAYVLO010000549.1:0-2423 GCA_964452125.1 uncultured Anaerolineaceae bacterium
AATTGCGCAGCACATCGGCTGTGCCCTCCACATCCACCTGGCCAAAGACGTGGGGATGGCGGCGCTTGAGCTTGGCATCGATCCGGCCCACGACGTCGGCAAACCGAAAGGCCCCTCCCTCGGTTGCGATCTGGACGTGCATGACGATCTGCATCAGGAGATCGCCCAGTTCTTCACACAGCTTGTCCTCATCCTCTTCATCGAGGGCCACCAGGACTTCGTAGGTCTCTTCCAGGAGGTTATTGCGCAACGACTGATGTGTTTGCTCTCGATCCCAGGGGCAGCCATCGGGCGCCCTCAGCCGGGCCACCGTGTCTTGGAAGGCGGCCAACCCACCGATCTGCGGCAGGGGGGGCACGTACAATGACGTCAGATGGTCAACCCCATGACCGCGGTCGAGTTCATACAGAGGCACCGTCTCGACCCTCCCCTGTCCGGTACTCGCCGCGTGCACCAGGGTGACCAGGTGGTCGTCCGGATAGGCGTTCATCAAGGTCAACTTGACTTCACTGGCCAACCGTGAGCCGTATACCTGGCCCACGAGAGCCGGTCGGTCTGGATCGAGGGGTGGATGGTGGCAGATCGCCAGGTCGGTGGCATCTACCAACTGCAAACCGCTCAGCGCATCGAGTCCGAGAAAGCTCAACACCGGTTCGACAAAGCTCAGGCCCTCAATCAGGCGAACGTCCACGCCCTCCTGCCGAGCCAGAACCAGCACCCGCTGCACCGAAGCCTCGCCCACCATGGGATGTCCGGGCACGGCATACAGCACGCCCTGGGGACGCTTGCCCAACTCGACCACCCGCTCCGCAATGGCATCATAGACGGCGCCAAAATCATCCAACGTCTCGTACAGATCGTCAAAGCTGTGAAGCGTCAGGTGAGAGGGGAGATCGGTCACCGTGGGGTGGCGCGCCGTCCGCAGGTAGACCTCTTCTGCCCGATCCAACAGGTCCCACGCCTGCCGGGTCAGAAGGGACGGGTCGCCCGGCCCCAGGCCGATGAGAGTAATGGTCATAACCGTCTTGGCGCTCCTTGTGATCGAATCCAACCCCGTTGTTCGGTAGCCAGGGTCCAGCAAAGATGGTGCACGTTCTCTTTCTCTGATTGGGGGGCATTGTACCCCTGATAGACCGAATAGGCAAATCCCCCGAGTGTTCTGCCGATCCCATTTTCCTGGCGCGCCCGATCTTGCCGTGCACTCGCGAATTCTATGGCTGCTACTGTATCTTGATGAATATCACTCTTTCTCTTTACAAATTGTCGCTTTTAGAGTATAATAAGTGCGTCGCCAGCGCAGGATAGAATTGGGTTTTGCACAAAGGCGCCTGCTGCGCGGGCGAGGGCACAACTACAGGGAGGTCGTGATGATTCCCCGCAAAAAGCTAGAGTTCCCCCTTGAAATCAGTGGACGCCGGGTGACCAACCGCGGAGTGCACTTGCAGCCCTTTGGCTTTCACGGTGACTGGCTCAAACGAGCCGGCTACTGGACCGATCTCTTGGTCAGCATGGGCGTCTCCTGGGTCGTTCTGCTCACCGATGGCGACTCGGTACGGCAAACCTACACAGGGGCCAAAAACCCGCTGCAGGTGTTGCTCGACGCCGGCATCATTCCCATCATCCGCGAGCAAAAAAGCCTGCCCCTGCCTTTTACCGAGCAGGACACGGTTTTGTGGACCATCGACCTGTATGGCAAGTACGGGCTCAAGCCTTTTTGGATCATCCGCAACGAACCCTTTGACAGCCGGGAGTGGGTCAAGGGCGAGGTGCCGCCGAACGCATGGGACCTCTTTATGGGAGTTTGGTCCCAGGCCGCCCAGTTCATTGCCGACAAGGGAGGATATGTGGGCTTTCCCGACGGCCCCGGCTACGATTTCAACCCCTTTGACAGCATCAAACAGAGGGATGGCCAATGGCTCTGGGACGAAGGAAAAGCGTTCTATGCCGGGCACCACTATGGCAAGAACCGCCACCGGGACTATCCCTACGACGCTGTGACCCGCTATGGCGCCCAACTTACCCAAGAGGCGTACGACCGTCTTCTCGACGATTTCGCCGAGAAAGCGGATTGGCGCAGCGAACCCCTGGAGTTGATCAACCGCCGCCGCAAAGAGCTGTTCGAGCTGGGGATTACAGCGGCCCAGGACGACATCTGCTGGCGGGGGTGGGAGCTGGTGGCCCACCGTTCTCTCGAGAGCTTTGGGTATGTCGTGCCCATGGCCATGACCGAAGGCGGCTGGACCCCCCGCGACCGACCCGGCAGCGGACCCAACACCGACATTCGCATGCCCCTCACCACCCCCAAGATGGTGGGCAAAAAGACCATGCAAATGTTCGACACGCCCTCTCCCTTTTTCGCCATCTGTCCCTGGCTCCTGGCCGACGAGGACATGGGCGGCAGTGGCTGGCCCACCGACGCCTGG
>CAYVLO010000550.1:0-2421 GCA_964452125.1 uncultured Anaerolineaceae bacterium
CGGCTTTGCCGCCTCCGCTCCTCAGAATGACAACCCTCTCCGACAGGCTGCTAGAACGCAACGTTAAAAATTTGCCGAAACCTCCCAGAACCGAGTTTATAGTCTTGCCATCTCGGCCATTCTGTGGTATAGTATGAGCCGCCTACCGCATCTTGTAGTAACGACTTGTACGGACCACGAGATATGGTGTATCTGTTGTAATCAAACGTTGGCAGTTGATTTCGTTGGTAAATGCAGGGCCATACCCGGGCCCCTTGTACCCACCACCGTACCCGGACCGATGGAGTGAAAGCGTGAAATGCCCATTCTGCGGATCAACCGATTCGCGTGTCATTGATACTCGCGATGCCGAAGGGGGTATCCGTCGCCGCCGAGAGTGCGAAGCCTGCAACCGGCGGTTTACCACCTACGAACGGGTGGCAGCCCTTCGACTGATGGTCATCAAACAGGACGGTCGCCGCGAACCCTTTGATCGCGAAAAGATCCTGAAAGGCGTGCACATTGCCTGTGGAAAACGTCCGGTGGCCATCGAAGAGATCGAAGATGTCGTCGCCAGCATTGAGAGCGAGCTTTATCACCGAGGCAGCCGCGAAGTCACCAGCCGCGAGATCGGCGAGATGGTCATGCAGAGCTTGCGCAAGCTCGATGAAGTGGCCTACATTCGGTTTGCCACGATCTATCGCCGCTTTGCGGACGTAGAAGACCTTGCCGACGAGATCGAAAGTCTGCTGGAACGACGACAGCGAGAGGCGATTCTCAAAGCTCAGATGAGACTCGATATTTAGAAACAAGATGACACCATTGTCATTCAGTCAAGTATCATCGCCGTTTGGCGCACTTACCCTGTTATGGCAGGACACGATGCAGGGGCCAAAGGTCCAGCGTGTCCTTTTCCCGCATACAAGCCGGCCTGCTGGCGCTCAAGAGCATACGTGCCCAACCATCGCAGACCTGACGCAGCAAGTGTCGCGATTCTTTGAAGGGGTAGACGTCCAATTTCCCCTGGAGATTCTGGCATTGGAGACCTGCTCCCCTTTTCAGCGCCGGGTCCTTATCGCCGAGTACCAAATTCCGCGCAGCAGGGTGAGCACATACGGGCTGATAGCCCGGTACTTGGGCGTCGACGGAGGCGCTCGAGCGGTGGGAAACGCTCTGGCCCGCAATCCATTTCCCATTCTGATCCCCTGCCATCGCGCAGTTCGAACCAACGGTCAGTTGGGAGGTTACCAGGGCGGGCTCGAAATGAAAAGGGCACTCCTCGAGATGGAGGGGATCCGCTTTACCCCCGGAGGTCGGGCGATCACCGAAGCGTTCTATTACGCTTCGCCAAGAAACGGAAAAGCATCATGTCAGAATCTATCGAGGCTGTCGTAGACGAAATCATGGATAACCAGCCAAGCCCACAGGAAAAACCCATCGCCCTCAGCGACAACGCCCTCACCGTCTTGGCCAAGCGCTATCTTCTGAGAGATGCCGATGGAAAACCGATCGAGACGCCGGCAGAAATGTTCTGGCGGGTGGCGCGGGTGATTGCCATGCCCGAACGTCAGTATGAAAACGATGCCGAGGCCACTGCCCAAACGTTCTACGACATGCTGACCACCTTCCGCTTTTTGCCCAACTCGCCGACCTTCACCGGCGCGGGCACACCCCTGGGGCAATTGGCCGCCTGCTTTGTCCTGCCTATCCAAGATGACATGGGACGGGATCCCGCCGGTATCTTTAGTACCCTGCGAATGGCCGCGTTGGTCCAACAGACGGGCGGGGGCAATGGCTTTTCCTTTTCCAGGCTCCGGCCCAAGGGCGCCCGGGTGAAAACCAGCAAAGGGGTGGCCACTGGCCCGGTAGGCTTTTTGCGCGTGTACGACAAAGCCTTTGGAGAGATCGCCCAAGGGGGCACCCGTCGGGGCGCCAACATGGCCGTCCTTCGAGTGGACCACCCGGATATCATGGACTTTATCCGCTGCAAGAGTCAGGAAGGCGACATCACCAACTTTAACATCTCGGTGGGCATCACCGACAGCTTTATGCGCGCCGTCGAGGCCAATGAGGAATACGATCTGGTGAACCCCCAAGACGGAGCGGTGTGGCAGCGGCTTCCCGCGCGCACCGTCTTTGACGAAATAATCCGTCACGCCCATCGCAACGGCGAGCCCGGCATCCTCTTTTTGGACGTGGCCAACCGTGGCAACCCGCTGCCCCATCTCTACGAGCTGGAGGCGACCAATCCCTGCGGGGAGCAGTGGTTGGGACCCTATGAAAACTGCTGCCTGGCTTCGGTGAATCTGGCCCAACATATCACCCTTGCCCAGCAAGTGGATTGGCCCAAGCTACAAGAGACCGTCGAGGTGGCCACCCGTTTTCTGGACAACGTCGTCGATGCGAACCGCTACGTGCCGGCTGTGCCAGAGATCGAGGAAG
>CAYVLO010000551.1:157-2420 GCA_964452125.1 uncultured Anaerolineaceae bacterium
TCACGAACTGCCAAAATGAGAATTTCTGCGGGTTCATGCCTGCGCCCGGTGGATGCATCGCCGGGTGTCTTGCCAAGACCTCCGAGTTCTCCAAGAACTCGGAGGTCTGCGAGCAAATGGGCAGGGTCGTACTCACGAACTGCCAAAATGAGAATTTCTGCGGGTTCATGCCTGCGCCCGGTGGATGGTGCATCGGGCGCTTTTGCCTTATCGTTCCTTGGCCGATTGTACAGAAGTCGAGGCTTGGAGCTGTTCCGCCATTCGCCGGGTGTCTGTGGCCACAAAGCGAGATCCCCAAAATCCGATCAGGGCGCCCAAAAAGGCCAGGGCCAGTATCGCTGCCATACCCAGCCGCAGATCGCCGGTTTGGTCCGAAACCCAGCCGATGAGCGCTGGGGCGACGGCGTTGCCCAGGATGTGGGCCAGGAGGAGATACAATGCCATGGCTGTGGCGCGCCGGGTCGGCAGGGTCACCTGGTGGATTAGAGGGGCGAGGCAGGCAAAGTAAAAGGTGAACAGATAGACCGCTGCGGTGGCCCACAGGATGAACAAACCCTGATGTTTGGCCGAGAGGGCCAGCAAGGCCAAGGGGCATCCCAGGGCAAAACTGGCGCTGATGGTCAGCAGGCGGGCGGCCGGGTTGCGCCTGGACCAGCGGTCGGCAATCCATCCGCCGGATAACACGCCCGCGCCCCCGGCAAGTACGGTCATGGCGCCCATGATCAACCCGGCCCGATCGATGGTCAGACCTTGGACTCGCACGGCAAAACTGGGCAACCAGTAGATGATGCCCGAGGTTGCCAGGTTGATGAGAATGGCAGTTGCGTAGGTCACCCGGAGGGTGGGGATGCTCAGCAGCTCGCGGAGCGTGGCGGCGAAGGAGGCGGGCGGTTCGCGACCCGCATCGGTCATGGAGGGTGCTTGGTCCAGGGCAAGGTAGTCGCTGAACCCTTTGCGCGGTTCGGGCCAGAACCACAGAACGGCAGCCAGGGCCAGGCCCGGCGCGGCGGCGAGCCAGAAAACGGGGCGCCAGCCCCAGGCCTGACCCAACACGCCCCCCAGGGCGAACCCGGCGGCCGAGCCGATCATGAGGGCCAGGTCGTGTACACTGACAGCCCGCGAGCGGTGGGAGGCCGGAAAGAGGTCGCTCAGCCAGGCCAGGGCCGAGGGTCCATAGCCCGCCTGCCCCAGACCCAGGCCCGCCCGTCCCACGAGCAACATCAGGTACGACACGGCTGCCCCCGTGAGGGCCATGGCGCTGCTCCAGACCAGGAGGGCCAGGGCCACTATCCTGCGGCGCAACCCGCGATCGGCCAGAAAGGCGAGGGGCAGGGGAGCCAAGGCGTAGGTCAGTTCAAAGGCGGTCGCCAGCAATCCCACCTGAGCGTCGCTGAGTTGCCAATGATCCTTGAGCAACGGCGCCAAAGCAGCGAGGATCTGGCGGTCAAAAAAGTTCAGGAAATTGGCGCAAAACAGGACCAGTAGGGTCGCCCGCGCCAACCTCGAAATCCTCATGACCTGGTGGTCTCCACGGATCGGGTTGTGGCGCTGGCTGCCTTCTTGTACTCGGCAGGCATGTTCACGCTGAGGCCGGGGCCAACCCGGGCGACTGGAAGGGATCGTAGGCCTGTTCCTGTTGCCAGCGGAATTGCCGGGTGTACAGATGGTAATACTGGCCCCGGGCGCGGAGTAACTCGGCATGCGAGCCCATCTCGACGATCTGGCCATTCTCGATGACCAGGATGCGATCGGCGCGTTTGATGGTCGAGAGACGATGGGCGATGACAAAGCTGGTGCGCCCCTGCATCAGCGCTTGCATACCCCGCTGGATCAGATCCTCCGTCAGGGTGTCGACGGAACTGGTGGCCTCGTCCATGATCAGCAGCTCGGGCTCGGCCAAAACCGCCCGGGCCAGGCTGATGAGCTGCTTTTGCCCCACCGATAACAGATTGCCCCCTTCGCCCACCTGTTCCTCGTAGCCATGGGGCAGCTTGCGGATAAATTCGTGGGCGCCCGCCACCCGGGCTGCCTCCTCGATTTCGGGGTCGGTGGCATCGAGCCGCCCGTAGCGGAGGTTCTCGCGGATGGTGCCCGAAAACAGATGGGGCGTTTGGAGCACCACTCCGATGCGCGATTGGATGGCGTGGAGGGACAGGTCGCGATAGTCGTGCTCGCCGATGCGGATGGCGCCCCGTTTGGGTTCGTAAAAGCGGCAGATCAGGTTGACGATGGTGGTCTTGCCGCCGCCGGTTTCGCCCACCAG
>CAYVLO010000552.1:0-2413 GCA_964452125.1 uncultured Anaerolineaceae bacterium
TATCGGTATTTAGGATAGCCGGGGAGGAGGAATTTGTCAAGGCGGGCGCCTGGCACAAGCACAGGCTGTAAGTCGATTGACAGTCTGCGCCACAGCCGGTATAATGTGACTCTACAGCCCAGCAGGAGCGAGGAGCGATGGCAACCGATCTGACGCCCGATCAATGGAATGAGCAGTTTTTGCGGCAGGCAGGATGGACCCGGGCCATGCGCTCCTCTCTCTACCGGCGGGCCAATCTCCTGCGAGCCCGACGGGTGCTGGATGTAGGCAGCGGCACCGGTTGTGTGACCAAAGAAGTGGCCGCGCGGACCCAGGGCCAAGTCATAGGGGTGGACAGCGATCCAGGGATGGTGGCCTTTGCCCAAAAGCAGGGAGGGCAAGCAGAATACCGGGTGGGCGATGTCCACGCCCTGCCCTTCGAAAACGCCCATTTCGACGTCACCCTCTGTCATTTCCTGCTTTTGTGGTGCCGGGAGCCAGCGATGGCGGCGCGAGAGATGGTGCGCGTCACCAAGCCGGGCGGGACCGTTTTGATCTGCGCCGAGCCCGACTATGGCGGGCGGATCGACTATCCCGATCTGCCTTTGGGCGAATGGCAGATGGAGGCGCTGCGCCGCGAAGGGGCCGACCCCTGCCTGGGTCGCAAGCTTCGAGGCCTGTTCCATCTGCCGGAGGTACGCCAGGTCGAAATAGCCCTGATCCCCGGCATCTGGGATCTGGTCACACTTCGCTCCGAGTTTGAGGCGGAATGGGAGCTATGGGAGCAGTCGCTGGCGGGATTGGTGCCGGCCGAGGAACTGGCGCGGGCCAAGGCCGTCTGTCGCCAGGCTGTCGAGGCCGGGCATCGTCTGGTCTATGTGCCGACGTTCTGCGCCTTGGTCCGTGTCTGAAGGTCTGGTCGTTACTGAACAGGACGACAGAAAAGTGGAAGGGTGATGCTCACATTGCTGGTGGCCTTGTTGGGTGCGTTGGTGCCCACCGTCCTCTACATCCTCTTTATCTGGTGGCTCGACCGCTATGAGAAGGAGCCACTGTCTCTCTTGGCCCTGGCCTTTCTATGGGGGGCGCTCCCCGCGGCGTTTGTGTCGATCGTGCTCGAGGTTCTTTTCGATATCCCCGTGCAGGCCATGGGGGGAGAGAGCCTCATCGCCAGCCTGGTGAGTGTCAGTGTGGGCGCCCCCTTGATCGAAGAGAGCACCAAAGGGATCGCCCTCGTCGGTTTGGTTCTCCTCTTTCGACACGAATTCGACAACGTGCTCGATGGGATCATCTATGGCGCCATGATCGGCTTTGGCTTTGCCATGACCGAGAATCTGGTGGGGTATTTTCTCCCGATCCTCCAGGCAGAGGGTATGGAAGCCGGCCTGATCAATATCTTGCTACGAACGGTGGTGTTTGGCTTTAACCATGCCTTCTGGACGGGGATCACGGGCGCAGCGGTGGGGTATGCCCGGCTAACCCCCACAGGCATGGGCCGCTGGATCGTGCCGGTGGGAGGCTGGGCACTGGCCGTCCTGCTCCATGCGATCCATAATACCGGAGTCACGTTGCTCGAACAAACGATCTGCCTGTCTGTGCTGGTCAGCCTGGTGGTGGATTGGGGCGGCTTGATGCTGTTGCTCGCCGTGGCCTTTTTTTGGTTGCGCAAAGAGAGCCAATGGATCGAACGAGGCCTGTACGAAGAGGTGCGCTCTGGGCTCATCACCCCTGAAGAGTGGGACTTGTTACGATCCGCTGCCCGGCGGTTTTGGTTCCGATGGGAAGTTCGAGGGCGTGGCGGCCGGGACGCCTACCATGCCATTGGGCGCTACTACCAGTGCGCCACGGAACTGGCTTTCAAGAAACAGCACCTTCGCACCCTGGGCGAGGAGAGTGGAAACCTGGCTGAAGTGCACAGGCTTCGCGAGCAGTTCAAGAACAGCCGGTCGTTCGCCTTGACCTGGCTTGGGCTGGAAAAGAGCTGACTCTGGCATACCGGTTTCCTGCCGGAACCCCGAAAGAACCGTCGATACAGCGCGAATCGTCTCTTTTTGACTTTCCTCGTTAATTCTGTTACAATGATTTTGATCGTGGATCTATGCGACTATGGTTGGTAGCAAGACCTGATTGGGAAAAGGTGAGCACACCACCGCTGGATCTGGTCTGTCGAAAAGCTGGGAATCACGGACACCCGGTTCATGCCTGCGACCCCAGATCATTCAAGCCGAAGAAGATTCTAGCGACCTTGACTGAGCGATGATCGGACGCACGTCGAAATATGCGGGCGATAGCATTCACGCCCGAAAAGTGAGAGCACTATGACAGCCGCCAGGATTCTGTGTATTGAAGACGATCCGGACATGATCGACTACATCACGTTGATCTTGACGGGCGCTGGGTACCATGTCATTGGAGCTGAAGGTGGGGCGGAAGG
>CAYVLO010000553.1:0-2412 GCA_964452125.1 uncultured Anaerolineaceae bacterium
ATCGGTAGGGAATTTCGCGGGCGGCATAGTCCCAGGCGCCCAACCCCTGGGCAATCTCGCCGCCGAGGCCGAGTTTGAAGCGCACCACTCCCCACATCGGATCTGATTCGTCCAGTTGTTCCGGCGCCCCCCAAAGGTCGTAGACGATACAGCCCCGGGCTCGGGCGTGGCAAATGGCTTCCCATTGGAGGAGATAGTTGGGCATCTTGTCCCGATGCAGATTGGATGAGGCGCCGTACATGTACCAGGCCTGGCTTCCAAAGGTGAAAAGGATGATCCCGGCGACGGCCTGGCCCTCCACCTCGGCCAAGAGCAGGGTCGCCAGCCCTTCCCGGAGGAAACTGCCCCAGGCGTCTTCATAGTATTGGGGCGGGCGTATGAGGAACCGGTCGCGCTGGGCAGTTTCGGCATAGAGCTGATAAAAGAGAGGGAGGTCGGCCAATTCCCCCTCGCGGACCGTTACGCCGCGGCGCGCAGCCAGCCGGATGTTGTACCGGCTCTTTTGCTTCATAACGGCCATCAACTCGTCTTCTGAAGGGCAGAGATCCAGCAGGGCGGTGTTGCGGAATTGAATCTGATCGTTCGAAAACCGCCAACCCCGTCGCTGGAGCATCGCCGCCACCTGGGGGGCATGGGTCGGGCATGGAGTAAAGGCCGGCGCGTGGTCTGGATAGTAAACATCGGGATCGATCTTGACGAAAAGGGTCCCCCCACGGCGGGCCTCGCCTTCCAGCGCTGCCAGCACGCGCTCTGCCAGATCCGTATCGGTCCAATCGAGGATGGGCCCCTTGGGCGCGTAACAGATGGCAGCGGGCAGAGCGGGGAGTTTGCGGCGGAGCAGAGAAGCCGCCGCCACCGTGCGGCCCTCTTCCTGGAAAAGGAGCCGCTGCGGGCGCCAGCCATGGCGTGATTTGAATTCGCCCCAGGCCCAGCTCTGCAGGATGTGGGGGTTGGGCAGGGCGAGCAGGGCGCGATCCCAGGTCTGCGGCTCGGCGACGGGAAGAACCTGCATCAGTCGGCATGCCCCCGCTGGAGCCAGCGGACCGCCAGCCTGTAAAGCTGATAGCGCAGCGGCGCATAGATCCGATCCCAGGCGCCGATGGTGCGGACCAACCTCCCCCCATAGCCGCGCTTGAAGCGATAGACCCCCCACAGGCCATCGGATCGCTCGGTAAAATGGGCCTCGAGGGTGTCCTCGTCCTCGTCGGGTACCCCCCACAGATCGTAGAAACGGCAGCCTTGCTCGCGGGCCCAGAGCATGGCGGCCCATTGCAGGGCATAGGCCGGCATGCGGTTCCGGTGCTCGTTGGACGTGGCGCCATACATATAGCAGGCGGTATCGCCAAAGGCCAAGACGGACAGGGTCCCCAGCAGTTGTCCCTCGTATTCGGCCAGCAGCAGTCGCCCCTTTCCCGTGGAGGCAAGCAGGCGATGGGCCGTATCGTAATACTCGCGGCTGTGGATGGCAAAGCCGTCCCGTTGGGCGGTCTCTTCCATCAGTGCATAAAAGGCGGGCAGGTCGCTTTCGTCCCCGGCGCGGACGGTGACGCCTTTGCGCTCAGCCAGGCCAATGTTGTAGCGGGTCTTTTGCTTCATCCGCTGCAGGATGGCCTCGGGTTCGCCGTCGAGATCCACCACGAGGGTTCTTTGGGGTTGCACCTGTTGAGGGCTGAACCGAAAGCCCCATTGCTGCAACGTGTGAAGGTGCCCAGGGTCATCCTCGAGATTGGGCTCGATTTTGAGACAGATCGCCCGCTCGCGGCGAGCCAGAGGACCGATTTCGTCGAGAAGGAGTCGGAATTCTGATTCGTCGCGGGCCACCGGACCCTTGGGGATGTAGGCCAGGGTTCCCAATCCGCCGGGTAAGGAGCGATAGAGGATCTGGGCGCAGGCCTGGCCCACGGCGATCCGTTGGACGCGCCAGCCAAAGCGCGCCTTGAGTTCGCCCCAGGCCCAGCTTTGCAACAGGTGCCCGCCAGGTGCGGCCGCGACTCGCTCGTCCCAAGCCATTTGATCTTGCGGATCGGTGTAGATCTGTACAGGTAAAGGCATAGCGGGATTATATCACGACTGCTCGATGCTGTAAAGGCGGTTTGTGAAACCGTCACAGGTTAGCAAGTTAGCAATCAGCAATTCTCGGTATGGCCCGCGCGAACCCCACACCACTCCCGTCGGGTGAGGCGCGGTGGGTCTCTCTGGCGCTATCACCGCCTGGCGAGTAGCCAATCGTGTCGTAGGTCCGGGTCACTGGAGAGGGCGAGGTGTGCCCGCAGGTGGGCAACAAGGCCCAATCACCCTCATGACCACGGCCTGCGCCGCCGGGTCGGTGCAGTCCAGCATCGCGCGTTCTCGCCCACAGATCTTCTGCTGGCGGATGCCTACCTGCTTTGCTCTCTATTCGGTTCGTAAGGT
>CAYVLO010000554.1:0-2410 GCA_964452125.1 uncultured Anaerolineaceae bacterium
CCATCCTGACGCCGAAAAGATCTACTCGCCGCATTTCATGGAGTACTTTAACTACGACGCACCTGACGGTTGCTGGTTTGGCTGCACCATGGCCTGCGCCAAAATTGCCTATGGATTGGAACTCAAGACCGGTCCCTATCAAGGCCAGACCGTTCATGTGGATGGCCCTGAATACGAGACCGTGGCCGGTATCGGCGCCAACTGCGGCATTTGGGATCCCCATGCCGTCCTCGAAGCAAATTTCTACTGCGACACCTATGGCATCGACACCATCTCTTTTGGCACCTCTGTAGCTTTTGTCATGGAGTGCTACGAAGAAGGGATTCTGAATCGCGAGATCACCGGGGGACTGGAGCTACACTTTGGCAACGGCGAGGCGATGCTAGAGCTGTTGCACCAAATGGCCCGCGGCGAAGGCTTTGGCGCCATCGTCGGGATGGGCATCCGCCGCATGAAAGCGCATTTCAGCCGGGAATATGGCGCCGATCCCCAATTCCTGCAGGATATCGGCATGGAAGCCAAGGGGCTGGAATACAGCGAGTATGTCACCAAAGAGTCTCTGGCGCAACAGGGCGGCTACGGATTGGCCAACAAAGGCCCCCAGCACGACGAGGCCTGGTTGATCTTTATGGATGCCGTCAACAACCAGATTCCAACATTTACCGACAAGGCCGAAGCCTTGCACTATTTTCCCATCTGGCGCACCTGGTTTGGACTCATGGGACTGTGCAAACTGCCCTGGAACGATGTTGAGCCGGGTGATAATCGCACCCTTTTCAGCGGCATCCAGGCCGCCAAAGTCCCCGAGCACGTAGACAATTATGTCAAACTATACACAGCCATCACCGGCGACGACAGCGTCAAGACAGGCGATGACCTGGTGCGCATGTCCGAAGTGGTCTATAACTTTCAGCGGCTGTTCAACCTGAAAATGGGCTATGGCACGCGCGAGCACGACGCCATTCCCTACCGATCCATGGGGCCCGTCACCGACATCGAATATGAAAGCCGCGCCGAGCGGTATGATCAACAGCTCCGTGAACTGGTCGGGATTGATCCCAACGGCATGAGCACTCGAGAAAAGCGGCTTGCCCTCCGTCGCTTTCGTGAAGATCAATACCAAAAGCTCATCGACGCTGTGTATGAACGGAGAGGATGGAACTCGAACGGCATTCCTACTCTGGAAACGGCGCAGGAACTCGGCATCGACTATGCCGACGTAGTGGCGCTTATCCAGCAACACACCGACTAACCTGTCCTGCTTTCTGGGCATGCCAAGGGCGCAGAGGCATGGACTGCCCTGCGCCCTTGATTTCCCGTCAAGACAAACATCGCCGAATTCCAGGTTCCCTCAAAGCGGACCTGACCACCTCCCAAGAAAAGGGGTTGGGTGAAAACCTCGTATGATCCGTGTAAACGAAAAGTGGAATGTAGCCTGGCGACCAGGCATCACCATCCAGGACGTATTGCAGGAGATGGGCTTTACTACCCATCTCCTGGTCGTATCCGTGAACGACACCCACGTACCGCCCGAACACTTTGACACCTGTACGCTCCAAGATGGCGACAATCTGCAAGCCATCCACATCATCGCCGGAGGCTAACTGTGCGCCTGGTGTCATGGAACGTGAACGGCATCCGGTCTGCTGCCCGAAAGGGTTTCTTGGATTGGCTGTCCGCCGATCAACCCGATATTCTCTGCCTGCAAGAGACCCGTGTCCAACCCGAGCAGTTGGAACCGGGTCTTTGCCAGCCACCCGGCTATCACACCTACTGGCACAGCGCCGAAACCAAAGGCTACAGCGGAGTGGCCACCTTCTGTCTTCAGCCACCTGCCCAGGTACAGAAAGGGTTTGGCCAACCCGAGTTTGACGGCGAAGGGCGCGTACTGATCAGCCGCCACCCCTCTTTTACCCTGGTCAACGCCTATTTCCCCAGCGGCCAACGCGGATTGGAACGCGTCGAGTTCAAAATCCGATTCTACGATGCCCTGCGAACTGCCTGCCGTGAATTAGAACGAGAAGGACACCCCCTCATCCTTTGCGGCGATCTGAACACCGCCCACCAGCCCATCGACTTGGCGCGACCCAGCCAAAACACCCAGACCTCGGGCTTTTTGCCGGAGGAACGCGAGGCTCTCAGCCGCTGGTTCGATGACGGGTTTATCGACGTCTTTCGTCATCTGCACCCCACCACCGAAAAGTACTCATGGTGGACCTATCGACTGAATGCCCGCGCCCGCAATATTGGCTGGCGCATCGACTATTTTTTGATAACAGAGGCGCTCTTGCCTCACGTTCAAGAGGCCGACATCTTGAACGATATCCAGGGCTCCGATCACTGCCCCATTTCGCTGCGCCTAGCAGCTTGTCGGAGAGAAAACCACCGAGGCAAAACGCCGTCTATTTTG
>CAYVLO010000555.1:0-2399 GCA_964452125.1 uncultured Anaerolineaceae bacterium
TTTCCAAACCATCACGATCCTGGTTTTTCTGATCCTGCTGGCGCAACTCTGGCGGCTGCAGGTGCTTGAGGGCGAAACCTACCAGAAAGCGGCCGATGTGAACCGGCTTCGCTTAGAGTCGGAACTGGCCCCCCGCGGCGTCATCTATGATCGCCGGGGGTACCTGCTGGCTCGAAACCTGCCCGAAATCACGGTAGCCATTGTCCCGGCCTACCTACCCGAAGATCAAGAGGCCCGCAAAGCCCTCCTGTTGAAACTGGCCGATCTTTTGGAAATCCCGGCCTACGATATCCAGCCCGAAAAACCCTCAGGGCTGGTGCATGAAGAGGATGCCCTGCCGACAGCGGGCCTCTTGACGATTGTGAAAAATGCGAGTATCGCCCCCTATCGAGCCGTGCAGATCAAGACGGGTGTTCCCCGTGAGACTGCCATGATACTGGAAGAGGAACACCTGGATTGGCCCGGGGTGACCATCCAAACCAAAGCAGTGCGGGAATATATCTATGGCCCCCTGCTGGCCCACCTACTGGGCTATGTCGGCCCCATACCCGCGGCCCGGGCAGAGGAGTATCGCGCCCTGGGCTACGACCCCAACACCCACCTGGTGGGTCAAACCGGTGTAGAGTACAGCTTTGAACAGGATCTGCGCGGTTACGACGGGCAAAAGCTGATCGAAGTGGATATCGCCGGGCGTGAGGTGCGCACGACCGGGGAGCCCCAGCCAGCGATTGCCGGGTATAATGTGCGCCTGACTCTGGATCTGGATTTGCAGCAGGCCATGACCTCGATCCTGCAGAAGCGCCTTGATGTCCTACACAGACAGCAGGGCGTCGCCATCGCCATGAACCCCCAGACCGGAGAAATCTTGGGTATGGTATCCCTGCCAGCCTACGACAACAACAAGTTCACGGGTGGCATCTCAGTCCAACAACTCGAAGAATTGCATGAAAACCGATTTCGCCCCCTGGTCAACCATGCCATATCGGGCCAGTACCCGCCAGCTTCTACCTTCAAGATGATCGTGGCCTCTGGGGCACTGGAAGAGGAAACGATTACAGCCAACACTCGCTATCACTGTGGCGGCATCATGTGGCTGCCCAACCGATTCTACCCCGAAGATCCAAGCCTGGCCCAGCCGTTCTATTGCTGGATCTACCACGACTACCACAGCAGTCACGGCTCGCTCGACGTCGTTTCGGCGCTGGCTCGGTCGTGCGACATCTTTTTCTATCAGGTGGGTGGGGGCTACCGAGATCGCATCAAGGGGTTGGGCGAAACCAAAATTGGCTACTATGCCGAGTTATTCGGCTTTGGCGCCCGAACTGGCATCGACCTGCCGGGAGAAGCGCCGGGTCTGGTGCCCACAGCGAAATGGAAACGGCTGAACTATAGCGAATCGTGGGTCACAGGCGATACCTACAACATGTCCATTGGCCAGGGATTTGTCCTGGCCACTCCGCTTCAGGTTCTCAACGCCGCTGCCGCTGTGGGCAACGGCGGCACCCTCTACCGGCCTCAGGTGGTATACGAAGTGATCGACAGCGACGGCGCCATTGTCAAGGCCTTTGCCCCCGATGTCATTCGCCGCTTGCCCATCTCGTCCGAGAATATCGAGTTGGTACGCAGGGGATTGCGCGACGTGATATCGGGCGCGGGGGCCACAGCCCGCGGCATCAGTGTGCCCGGTGTGGTCGTGGCAGGCAAAACAGGCACCGGCGAGTTTTTCGAGGACCTTAATAACGACGGAATCGCTGACCGAGATCGGGAGGGCAACCTGCCGACCCATGCCTGGTTCGTATCCTTTGCGCCTTATGACAACCCCGAGATCGCCCTCGTCGTCTTTATCTATGGCGGCGGTCAGGGTTCGTCTGCGGCTGTGCCTGCAGCCAACGAGATGCTCAACTACTATTTCAGCCGAAATCGGGAAGAGGTCCAACCATGACCCCCGAGGAGAGCGCCGGCCGCCCGCGAGTGCCCAGCATCATCTGGTTCCTGGTGGGCCTGGTGGTCCTGGCCTTTGGGTCTTGCCTGGTCATGAGCATCGTGGCCTGGCAAGAGGCCACGCTCGTGCGCAACCTGAGCGCCGAAATGCAAACCCTGCGCGGCGAACGGCAGCAGTTCGAGAGCCAATTTGTGGCTGTGCACGCCACCGCAACCATCGTCGAATCGCGGCTGGCTACGCTTGAGGCTAACGATCCAGCAAGGCAGATCGCCCATTTGCAGGCGAGCCTGGATGCAGCCAGCAACGCAGACGAGTTGGCGGCGCTCAAAACGACCTTGGCCAATGTGCAGGCCACAGTCAGCGCCCTTCAGTCATCCCTGGACGAATTGGAGGCCAAAACCGAATCGCTCGAAGCACAAAATCGGGCCATAGAGCTTCCCGAAACAGTCCGACTCAA
>CAYVLO010000556.1:0-2398 GCA_964452125.1 uncultured Anaerolineaceae bacterium
ACTTTCTCTGGTTGCACCGTCAGCAACGCCCAACGCTGAAAATGGACATCGCGTTCAAGCGGATCACCGAAGAAAAAATGATCCAGCGTACCGGCGTGGGGGCTGGGGACGTGGTCCGTCAGGGCACCGTTTTGTTTTTCGATCGAGAAGTGCCAAGGGATGTACTGATCTACGAGGGCAAGGTGAAGGCCGTTCACTATAACAACGCCCAAGAGATACGGGTCGACGGTTTGGCCTTCACCCTCAGTTGCATCAATGGAGACCCTGACGTCGACTATGAACTGATCGACCTCGGGGTGGACATCCAGGAGGAAGTGGACGATATCGTCCAGTCGTTCGAATACATTCCGTAGCAGCAACTGAAGGCTAAGTACATGCTTTCATTAGTTGATTCCGAGTTTGCGCTCGAGTTTTTCAAAGGTATAGATCCATTGAATCGGTTTCGCTGTTTCTGTGTAACGAGCAATAAAGGCCAAGATCGCGATCTCCAACGTCTGCAGCGACTCAAAATGATTCGGTTGCAACAGCTTGCGCTGCAGGATGCTGAACCAGATCTCGATCTGGTCCAACTACGAGGCATTGGCTGGCAACCAAAAAACCTGAACACTCAACGCCCATCCGTTGAGTGCACGCTGTTCGTCGAGCCAGCGCTGCAATTGCATTGGGTCCATGAGTCGTCCCGTTGTCCACGATGAGCGCCACAGTGTACCGGCGCCTGGCTCAGGAGCTAGATGCCTTGCCAAACGGATTTCCGCCTACGGAAAGCGGCTCAGAGCTGCGGCTTTTGGCCAAGATCTTTGAGCCCGAAGAAGCCGCGTTGGCCTCGGCGATGCGCCCCACCTGGGAACCGGCTGAAGCGATTGCCGCACGGGCGGGCATGGAACGCGCAACCGCCTACTCGATCCTGAAAACCATGGCCCGCAAGGGCCTGATCTATGCGGGTCGTCACGAGCGGCAGATGGCCTTTCGACTGATGCCCTTTGTGGTCGGGTTTTACGAAGAGCAACTGCCCCGCATGGATCGGGAACTGGCCTGGCTGTTCGAACAATACTACCAGGAAAGCCAGGGGGGCATGGCCCGCCAGTCCCCCCCGGTGCACCGCGTGATCCCGGTCGAAGAAGCCATTCCGGCAGGCATCGAGATCTATCCCTACGAACGGGCTGCTGACCTGCTCAACAGCGCCAAGGCATGGGGTGTCCGCGACTGCATCTGCCGGGTGCAGCAAAAGCTGATTGGCAAAGGCTGCGACCATCCGGTGGAAAACTGCCTCAGCTTTGCCCCGGTCGAGGGCGCCTTTGACCACAGTCCCACCACGAGGGCCATCTCCAAGGAAGAAGCCTTTCGCCTGTTGCACGAGGCTGAAGAAGCGGGGCTGGTGCATTCGCCCGGCAACTATCAGGATGGGCACTTCTATATCTGCAATTGCTGCACCTGTTGCTGCGGGGTGATCCGAGCCGTAGCCGAATTCAGCATGCCAACGGTCATCGCCCGCGCCGACTGGATGGCTGTGGTCGACGAGACCTTGTGCGTGGGCTGCGGCGATTGCCTGGCCCGCTGTTCATTTGGGGCGCTGGCCGTGGTAGACGATTTGTGCCAGGTGGAAACGGGCGCCTGTGTGGGCTGCGGGCTGTGCGTCACCCACTGCCCCACCGGCGCGCTGAGCCTGGAGCGACGGCCCGAAGGGGAGCTGAACGCACCGCCACCCACCTATCGCGATTGGATGCGGCAACGGGCCGAGGCGCGCGGACTGGACTGGGAATAGGCCCTCAAGATCGGATCCACTCAAACGATCGGCCGGACGTTGACTTAGCGTGCGGGGGAGGGCACCCCTTTACTGCGGGCCATTTCCTCACTCTGGGCGTGTTCCATGCTCGCTGCCCAGCCGACATGTTCTTCCAACACCTCCGGCTCATAGATCTGGCTCATGGCCTCCCACCAGATCAAGCCGTCGGTCCGCTGGTAGTGCCAGTATTCGGTGCCATTGCTGTCGGTAAGCCAGTGATAGTCGCCCTCAATGGCATAGCAGGCGATGCGCTCCCAACCATGGCGTTTGGCCAGGGCCGTGACGTCAACATAGTAGCCGCCGGGAATGGGCAATCGCTTGCCCCCGGCGGCATAGGCCTCCGGTTCCTCGGCGGGCACAATGTGCCACCAATGCCGCCACCGGTTCTCCTTGAGCGGCTCCCCCTGGCTGCCATCCTGCCGAGCGGTGCGCAGATAGATGCGCCAAAAGACGTTGGACCCCAGATCCTCGCGGGCCAGAACCATCTGATCGACCCCATCGACCTTGAACTCCAGGGCCAGATCCAGGGCCCGGCCCGTTTTGTGCCAGCTCAGATAGCCATAGTCATACGCATAGAGCGCCTTTTTCCGCACCTGATCGATGTTCCGCCAGGAA
>CAYVLO010000557.1:0-2387 GCA_964452125.1 uncultured Anaerolineaceae bacterium
CCTGCCTGCCGAGTGTTACGTCTGGCAGAAGGCCAGCGTCGCAACTTGGCTACGATTCCTCGTCGGGTTCCGACCAGGTTGAGCGCCTCGTTCCGGGCACCCACCGACTCAGACGCCTGTGGACGTTTTCGATTCGCAGGGACAGCCAGCGGCGCCATAGCGCCGATCGGGTCTCTTGCCAGGCCCCTTCCACATCCTCCTCGTTGATCGCCTTGCCGCCAAAGCGCTCCTGTACATAGAGATCGGTGATCCGTTCGACGGCCGTTTGCCCCTCGGGCATGAGCTGGCGCAGATCGCTGGCATACTCGTGGGGGGTCTGGTGGGCCAGGGGGTGCAGTTTGAGCAGGCGTTGGACCCAGTCCACCAAGTCTTGATACACCCGCTCGATGATGCTGAGTTCTGCAATTTGCTGCTTCCGTTTTACAAAAAACCACACTACAGGGATCAGGATAAGAGCTGAAAGAAGAAGGATCAGGCCGATCCAGGGACGGGCCTGCGTCCAAAAGGTGTCGGGAGGAGGTGTGGGAATCGGTGCGCGGTCGCCGAAATCCAGGGTGTCGATGCCCTCCATTTGAGGCCTGTCGGTTCGTCGGCCTCGGCGATCGGGCTGACCAGATGGGTCGCTGTCCTCGCCGGGATAGATCAGCACCGGTTCGCCGGCTGTCGGCTCGAACTCGATCCAGCCATAGTCGGGAAAGAATACTTCGGGCCAGGCATGCCCGTCTTTTTCCAGGATTTGATAGACCCCTTGCTCCGCCCGTCCCTGACCGTAGCCGCGGACGTAACGGGCCGGTACTCCGACCTCCCGCAGCATGACGACCATAGCCGATGCATAATAGTCGCAGTAGCCCTCTTGCCGTTCAAAGAGGAAATAATCCACTCCGTCCTGCCCTTGGGCAGGGGCCTCGATCTTTTCGTTGTAGGCGATGCGGCGCAGGAAAGCCTCGATGGCGATTGCCTTGTCGTAGGGCGTCTCACTCTGGGCTGTGATCTGTTGAGCCAGTTGTCGGGTTCGCTCGGAAACCGATTCGGAGAGCTGGAGGTAACGCGGTACAATCCAGGTAGGGTATTCTGTGCCTGCCTCGCGTAGATCTTTCTCGGTGACCTCCGTCACAGAGGATACCGCCTGATAGGTTTCACCGGCCTTGAGGGGGATCTGGGCATACAGCGCCGAGGGATCGCCAGGGGCTATGGACAATAAGGAGGGCCCTGCGATCTCCCCCGTGTTGTTATCAGGGGCAATCAGGCTGACCACAGCACGGGCGGGAACGCTCACCCGCAGCGGCTGACCCGCAGCGGCGAGGGTCCCCCGTGGCCCCGAATTCTGAAGAAGAGTGATCGTTTGGGTTATCTCTCGGCGTTGCTGAAACTCGGGAGCGAATAAGATGGGCTCATATTCCGAAATCAGGATGACTTCCGTGTCCGTGTTGTTCCAGCCATCACCGGTGTATTCGTGAAAGACGACGACTCGCCAGTAGCGTCCCGCGTCCGCTTCGATATTCATGACGGGCCTGTCGGTTAGCTCGACGGCGCCCCCAAACTTGGTCGAGCGGGTAAAGCTGATCAGGGCTGGCTCGTTTTGGTAGTTGAGGTCTTGGAAAAGACGGGTGGATTGATCTTGCAGCTTTTGCCAGGGTTGGCCCAGCTTGTCCCACACCTGTTGCATGGGCCGGCTCGCCAGAACATCGGGCGCCAGCCAGGCCAGGGCCGTGGCTACAAGGATGACCACAAACCCGGCCCGCAAAAAGCTGTACACCACCTCCGAGTTGTATACGATCCGCGCCTCTTGCCATTCTTGTTGGTAAAAGGTAAGGTTGGTGCGGACCACAAGCAGCAGGGCGAAAAAGATGTAGGCGATGAGAAAGCCATTCAGGTTGGCAGACGTGTAAGTCAAATTTGACATCAGGGCCACGCCGCACAGAATGACGGCCCACCAGACCTGCTGCCAGCGAAAGATCGACCAGGCGCAGGTATACGCCATCAGCCAGAAAAGTAGACATAACAGAAATAAAAAGACAATGTCGCCGCTGCTGGTGCCGCCGGCGAGCAGGGCAAACAGCCACCCCTGTAGTATGTGGTCGAACTCATTGATAGCGGTCTCAAAGGGTAGGCCCACGCCGGCTGCCAGGGTCCTGCCGGTCAGGTAAATCGACCAGGTCAGGCCCATCAGCAAGGCCAAGGCGTGGGCCAGGCGGGCTGGGATGCGGGCTTTGGCCAGCACGATGCCAAGCACTCCACCGACCAGGACGATGGCCTGCAGGGTGGACAGGCCGCTGGTCCAGGCCGCCGCTTGTATCGACCAGGCTACACACAGGAGCATGATCAACATCAAGGCGACGGTGCCCCAACCCTCTTTGAACTCCCATTCTGGGAACATCGAGCCTTCT
>CAYVLO010000558.1:0-2382 GCA_964452125.1 uncultured Anaerolineaceae bacterium
GGTCCAGGGGATCTACTATTGCGATCTTTGTGATCAAGAGACAGAAAGTCCTGTCCATCGCTGTGGCCGCACCACCCACCCGCTCCGTGGCTGGACCTGGCTGAACAACGATCTCGTAAACCTGATCGCTTCGCTGGTGGGAGGCGCGCTCGCTGCTTCAATGGCCTGGCTTCTGTGGAGGTAGCGGATGACACGCAAGCAAATTGCCTTTATCCTGGTTGCCAACGCCGTGATTTCGACGGTGATCAGCATCGTCGTGAGCCTTTTGTTGAACCGGTCCCCAGGGATCACCGTCGTAACCTCGCCGACGATTGAGCTGGCAACGACGAGCGCCGTGACAGAACCGATCACCTCCACACCCGAAGTGGTGGTGCATGTCGTTGCATCCGGCGACACCATCTCGGGCCTGGCCTACCGATACGATGTGCCCGAGGCCCAGATCATTGCCGCCAACAACCTCGAAAACCCGAACTTTCTTCAGGTGGGAATGCGCCTGATCATCCCAGTAGGCGGCCTGCCTCAGGTGACGGCCACCTTTACCCCAGCGCCCACACCCAGCGATACCCCCATCCCCTTTGAACCGCCACCAGCCCTGACCGCCACGGCAGCCGCCGCCCAAACCACGACGCCCCCTGTCCTCACACCATTGCCCGATGCGGGCGAGCGCCAGGTGGTGATCTCGGAGATCCTCTTTCCTGGCGACGCGACACAAGAACAGGTCGTCATAACCAACAATGGCTCCCAACTCGCCGACCTACTGGGTTGGACCCTGAGCGACTCGGACGGCAACATCTATGAGTTTGGCAATGTCCGGCTGTGGAGCGCGGGCAGCGCGACAGTTCACACGCGCGTGGGTCAGGATGGCAGCCCGCCCACTAACTATTTTTGGGGGAAACTGGAGGCGATCTGGTCCTCCGGCGAGACGGCCACCCTCAAGGATGCAGAGGGTCAGGTGCTCTCCACCTTTACGGTCGGACCCTAACACAGGCCCAAGGGATCAACCGATGTCCGACCCATCGGCTGCCAGGTGGCAGGTATCGTTCAGGCATAGGGTGCGCCACTCGCCATCCCGTTGCTGAAACAGGTTTACGGCGGCGGGTTCCTGGCCCAGATGCCAGATGCGATCCAGATCGAGGCCCAAAAGCGTGCAGGCCAGCACCTTATTAACAATCTGATGGCCCACGAGGACGACGGTCTGGTGTGGATGGCGCGCCGTCAGCTCCTGGAGCAGGTCGAGCAGGCGCCGCTGCACATCCGCCAAACCCTCGCCTTCTGGAAAACGGACGTTGCCCGGGGCGCTGCGCCAGGCCCGGTGCAGATCGGGATATTCGACCGCAGCCTGAGCGTGGGTCAGGCCTTGAAAGGCGCCATAGTCGATGTCCAGCAAGCCTTCGTGAGACTGCACGGCCAAACCCCGTGCCTGGGCCAGGGGCGCGATGGTCTGCCGCGTGCGCAGCAGAGGACTGGCATAGATCGCGTCGATGGCCTCATCCTTGAGCTTTTGGGCCACGGCGTCGGCTTGAGCGAGGCCCACCGCGTCCAGGGGCAGGTCGGTGCGGCCCCGGAACCGTTCTTCGCCGGCGCTCGCATTCCAGGCCGTCTGGCCGTGACGGACCAGGATCAGGCGCGTGCCCAAACGGTCCGGTGAAAACGGGGGCGGGCTCAAGTGGCAGGTATCGTTGAGCCTTTCCAGGAAAAAGGTATCTGAGGCGGAGTCGTAGTCAAAACAGCTCAGGTTACACAGATCCTGGACAAACAGCCACCAGGAGCTCGTGGGCAAGCTCGCCATGGCGCAGATCAAGGCGCGGGTGACCACCTGATGACTGACGATCACCACCGAATCGCCATCGGCGTGACGGTCGAGGATCTCTTTCAGGGCCGCAAAGGCGCGCCGGACAAGATCCCGGAGGTTCTCACCATCGGGCACCGGCACGTCAAAGGGATCCTCATTCCAGCGCCGGTACAGGTCGGGCCAGCGCCGGGCGACCTCCTGGTGCGTCAGCCCGGCCCACTGACCATAGCTCATGCTGCTCAGGCCGGGCACGAACTGGGGTGTGAGGTGGTGGGGTTGGGCCAGAATCTCGGCCATCCGAGCGGCGCGCTGCAGAGGACTGGAATAGATGGCCGTCACCGGCCAGTGGGCCAGTCTTTGGGCCGTGATCCGGGCTTGCGCCAACCCCTGTTCGGTCAGCGGGACGTCCATCGTCCCGCGGAAACGCTGGGTCTGGAGGTCGGGGTCGTTCCAAGCGGTACGGCTATGGCGGACGAGAATCACTCGCTTCATCTTTTGGACTCCTGGCTGCGGTCACACACAACCGCCTGAGGGTTTGGGCTCTTGCAGGGGCTCTCTCCCCAAGGGCTATTGTAAGTCGAGTGGGATCG
>CAYVLO010000559.1:0-2380 GCA_964452125.1 uncultured Anaerolineaceae bacterium
GGTGACGGTGCTCTTTGCGGCCCTACAGGAATTCCCACCGACCTGTATACACAACTGCTGCGCCACCCCGTTTTTCACCCTGCCGGAGATATGGTATAATGCTCGGAGTCGGATATCGCAGTTCAGCCGTTGGTGTGTCTGGACTGCCGGCGGCGCACTGTTTGAGGTGCCGAGGAAGGGATGCGGAGTGTATGGATCTGATCCTGAGTGTCCTCACCGAAAGCGGCAGCTTTATCTCCTTTGTCAATGGCCTGGCCTACTTTGTGCTGGGTCTGTCCGTTGCGCTGGAGATCAGCAGAGCGAGCGAGCACGAGTTGGCAGGCCACCTCCCCATGTTGGCGGCCCACGGCTTCGTGGCCAGCGTGGCGAACTGGCTGCGCGTAGGCATCCTCACCCAACAGCAGCTCGCCCCAGAGATTGACACCCTGTTCCTGGAGGTCGTACGGTGGCTCTGCCTGGTGGTCGGCGCCTTGATTCTCCTGCGCTTCGCCACAGAACTGGTTGCCAGCATCGGCGGGCGCTACCGCTGGTTCCGATGGGCGTTGCCCTTCCTGTCTGCGCTCTTTGTCCTGGCGCTCGCGCCGGCCCTGGCCGGAACCCAGAGCTCGCCGCGGGAGTGGCTGTCGAGTGGTGACGTCTATAGCCGCTATCTCCTGTTCTTTCCGGGCCTTGCGCTCTCGGCGTTTGGATTCTGGACTCAGGGCCGTCGCTTTCTGAGCATGGAGTTGCGGGGCACCGCCCGCGACAGCCTGGGTGCATCGCTGGCCTTTGGCGTGAAGGCGATCCTCTCGGGGCTCATCGCAGTCCCGGTCTTTGGCCCATCGCCCCTGACGCCGGTGATGACCCTCGTCCTCCGCGTTACAAGAATGCTAGCGACCCTGGCCATTGCCTTCTTTGTGGTGCGCGTCCTTCGCGTCTTCGAGATCGAGCGCCAGCGGCGGCTCGAGGCGGCCACAGAACAGCGGTTCCAGGCGCAGCAAGAGGCCCTGGAGGCCCAACGCCGGATGCATGCCGAGGTAGAGCTATGGGCCGGACGGCTGGAGGAGTTGGTCAACAGCATGGCCGTGGCCATGAGCAACCCCACGCGGCTCCAAGAGGTTCTGGACACGACCCTGGCCAAGGTGCTGGAGTTGACGGGGTTCGAAGGGGGCGATATCCTCCTGGTGCGAGAGGGTGAGCCAGAGCCGCAGCTCACCGCGCGCAACGGATTGCCCGAAGAGGTACAAAGGTGCAGAATGTGTGTTCGACTGGGCGAATGTGCAGGAGAAGGGATCCACGCTACTGAACAAGCTGCCGTCGTCCGGGACCTCCTCAGCGATCCCAGGCTGGCTCAGAGCCCATGTCGAGAGGCCGGCTTCCGGTTGCTGGTCAGCGTCCCATTGGTGTACGGCGGCGATCGATTTGGGATGATGAACCTGTTTGGACGGAGCGAGCAGGTGCCACCAGCAGACGAGCTGGGTGTGCTTTCGGCCATCGGCCAGCAGATCGCGGTGGCCATCGAGAACACCAGGCTGTACGAGCAGGCGCAGAGCATCGCCGCCCTGGAGGAGCGAGAGAGGCTGGGCCGGGAGCTGCACGATGGGCTGGCCCAGGTCTTGGGCTACGTGCACCTGAAGAGCTATGGCGTGGCCGAGATGCTCGCCTCAGGCCAGTTGGACGAGGCGAGAACCGAGCTGGCCGAGATGCAGAGGGTGGCCCGAGAGACCCAGAGGGACGTGCGGGAATCGATCCTCGGCCTGCGCACGACCATCATCCCCGGCACGGGTGTGATTTCCACGTTGGCCGAGTACCTACACAGGTTCAGTGACCAGTGCGGGATCGCAGCCAGGCTGATCGTCGCCGCTGATGCCCAGATAGAGTTGGCGCCGGTGGTCGAGATCCAGCTTCTGCGCATCGTTCAGGAGGCGCTGGCGAACATCAGGAAGCACGCCCAAGCCAACCGGGCCTGGGTCAAGGTCGAGGTAGAGGGGGAGCAGGCAGTGATCACGGTCAACGATGACGGGCAGGGATTCGATCCGGCGCGTGCCAACAAGCTCGGGCACTTTGGCCTGGAGACGATGAAGGAGCGGGCGGAGAGTGTGGGCGGCGAGCTCCGGGTCGAGACGGAGCCTGAGAGCGGGACTGCCATAACCGTCCGGCTCCCCCTGGCGCGCCGAGGAGGGCAGTAGCGGTGGCAGAAGCAATGCGCATCCTTCTGGTCGACGATCACACCTTGTTCCGCAGGGCGTTGGCTTCGCTGCTGGCGTCCCGAACGGGGATCGAGGTCGTGGGCGAGGCAGAAGATGGACTGGAAGCTGTGGCCAGGGCCCGGGAGGTGTCGCCCGATGTCGTCCTGATGGACATCGGCCTGCCTCGCTGCAGTGGGCTGGAGGCCACCCGG
>CAYVLO010000560.1:0-2378 GCA_964452125.1 uncultured Anaerolineaceae bacterium
AAATGTCCGGAACTCGAGACCGGCACAAACTCGGTCACGCCCTGCAAAATACCCAACACAATTGCCTGAATGAGGTCCATGAAGCACCAATCTCCTCTTCGTGATGGTATGTGCCAAAGGGACAGCCCGAACGTTAGGCTTTTCGGCTGCCCCTTTTCCGTCGGTTCTCCTCCCGCACCTGGTGCGGGATGATCGGATACTGAGCCAAAAAGCGCTCTTTAAATTCGGCAAAAGTCCCATCGGCAATCGCTGCCCGGATGTCGCCCATCAAACGCAGCAAAAAATGCACATTGTGGATGGTCGCCAAACGGTATCCCAACATCTCCCCGGCCTTGAACAAATGCCGCAGATAGGCCCGTGTGAAATTTCGACAGGTGTAGCAATCGCACCCAACCTCAATTGGCAGCGGATCGACCTCGAAACGGGCATTGCGTATGTTCAACCGCCCTTGTCGGGTGAAAAGGGCGCCGTTGCGCGCCAGCCGCGTCGGCAAGACGCAGTCAAACAGATCGATCCCCCGCGCCACCCCTTCCAGCAAATCCTCAGGCGCCCCCACCCCCATCAGGTAACGTGGGCGCTCAACCGGCAGCAACGGCGTCGTAATGTCGAGCATAGCGTACATCTGTTCTTTCGACTCGCCCACCGACAAGCCGCCAACGGCGTAGCCTGGAAAATCCAGATCGGTCAGATATCGAGCGCTCTGTTCCCGAAGATCGGCAAAGACTCCGCCTTGAACAATGCCAAAAAGAGCCTGATCTGCTCGTTTCTGGGCTCTCCGACACCGCTCGGCCCAAGCATGGGTGCGCTGCAGGGCTCGCTCGTTATACGCCCGGTCCGTCGGATCGGCGCATTCGTCCAGACACATCATAATGTCGGCGCCCAGCTTCTCCTGCACCTCCACTACCATCTCGGGTGTGAAAAAGTGTCTTGACCCATCGATGTGCGAGCGGAACAATACCCCCTCATCAGAAATGGTGCGCTTTTCCGCCAGGCTAAACACCTGAAATCCGCCCGAATCCGTCAGAATGGGACCATCCCAACCCATGAACTCGTGCAGTCCGCCCATCTCTGCTACCAAGTCGGCGCCTGGGCGCAAATACAGATGATAGGTGTTGGCAAGAACCAACCCGGCGCCTAGCTCTCTCAGGTCCCTGGGGTCCAGCGTCTTGACTGTGGCCTGCGTCCCCACGGGAGCAAAGGCGGGGGTAGCGATTTCACCATGGGGGGTGCACATCACCCCCAAACGGCCCTCAGTGGCTCTATCTTTTTGAAGCAACCTATATTGAAAACTCATGTTTCTCTGACCTCAAGGCGCTCATTATAGCACAGCCGCCCCGTTCTGCCCAAAGCCATATTGGCTTTTGCATTCCTCTTGACAATCGGGTATAATTCAGATGTTCGGCGCCAGTCCCCCGGGGCAGGCATGGATCTCAACTCGAGGGAGAGTTGGCTGGCACGTCGCAAGTCCGTTGCGGGATGAAAACGACACACATCACACCGTGGTCCATCACAGTGGAGCGACGAGCAAGGCCAAAGTTCCTTCGAGCCCTTTGCAGACATGCAAGGGCTTTTCTTTTACAATGCACGACCTGGTGGGCCGGCGAGTCCCTCTGTGCGCTTGCCCAAGTTGGGTTGTCCGTTCATTTTGGTCAAGTCGGTTAGTCAGGAGGCTCATCGTGGCTCAACGTACAATGCGTGGCTCGGTCTTGGTTGTAGGCGGCGGTGTGGGCGGCATGCGCGCAGCCGTTGACCTGGCAGATTCCGGATTCAAGGTCTATCTCGTCGAATCCACCCCCAGTATTGGCGGTATCGTCGCCCAGCTTGGATTCATGTTTCCCACTCACGATTGCGTCCTTTGCCGAGGCACCTCCGATCATGGCTACGGCTGCTCCCGCCCTTCCATCTCCCCTTTCTTGCTCGATCACAGCCAGCATGCCAACATCCAGATCATGACCAACAGCACAGTGGTGAGTGCTGAAGGCCTGCCCGGTGATTTTACCGTCAGAATCCATCACCGCCCTCGTTACATCGATCAGACGCTGTGTATCAACTGCGACGAATGCACTCGCATCTGTCCCGTTGAACTTACCAGCGAATACCAAGCGGGCCTCGTCAAGCGAAAGGCGGCCTACAAGCCCTCGGTGCGATCGGCGCCCAATTCTTACATCATTGAAAAGGGCCCCTACTGCGAACCCTGTCGCAAATGCGAGGAGATCTGTCCCACCAAAGCCATCAACCTCGATGAGGAAGATTGGTTCGAAGACCTGAACGTAGGCGCCATCATTCTGGCCGCCGGCTACAAGCTCTATGATCCGACACCTGCCGAAGAACTCGGTTATGGCCGCTATCCCAACGTCGTCACCGGGCTCCAGTTCGAG
>CAYVLO010000561.1:0-2375 GCA_964452125.1 uncultured Anaerolineaceae bacterium
CTGCCTGCGAGTACGCAGGCGCTTATGCGCGAGGGTACTCGCGGCGGGCATGACGAGGGGCAAGTTGCCCTAGCAGCCTGTCGGAGAGAAAACCACCGAGGCAAAACGCCGTCTATTTTGTCATTCTGAGGCCCCGAAGGGGCCGAAGAATCTCGCTTTTCGGCTGTCAAATGGGATCTAATGGCGAGATTCTTCGTCGCTCCGGCGGCTTTGCCGCCTCCGTTCCTCAGAATGACAACCCTCTCCGACAGGCTGCTAGAATCGCAATGCGCTCAGCACTGCATGCGTGAAAATGTCATCTGAGCATTTTCCACCGAAAGAGATACACTACCGCCGATCCGCTACCAGCGCCCGGTGTGAATTCGCTCGGGATCGTATTGGGTGCGGGCCTCTCGCTCTTTGGCCGGCACACCGATCGCCAGCAAGCTGAGCACGCCGATGTTCGAGGGAATGCCCAGCACGCCGCGGATGGCTTTTTCCCGCTCGGGCGCGCCATGACAGCCCAGCCACACGCCCCCCAGGCCCAGGCCGGCGGCGGCGACGAGGATATTTTCTGTGGCTGCCGAGCAGTCCTGGACCCACCAGGAAGAGATGGCGGGATCGCCGCACACGGCGATGGCCACTGAGGCCTTGGGCAGCATCTTGGCGTACGGGTGCCGCTGGGAAAGCGCCTCTAGATCTTTCGGGTCGCGGGTCACCACAAAGTGCCACGGCCGCCGATTGCTGGCCGATGGCGCGGCCATGCCGGCTTCCAGCAGGCTGCGAAGGTCAGCGTCGGTGATCGGCTGTCCGGTAAAATTGCGGATGCTCCGTCGTTTGAAGAGAATGTTCAATCGTTCGTCCATGTCAGATTCCTTTCGGCACTGGGCGCGCGTTCGGTCGGAATGACGGCGTTTAACTCTTTTGTCGGTACAGATTGGGATCGACGGCAGCGGTCATGGCCTGCTCGTCGAGAGTGCCGCCCAAAAAGGCATTGATCTGGCGCGCATTTTGGATCGGATTCTGCACCACGTCGGTATAGTGTACGTACAGTGTTTCAAAGTTGGGCTGTTCTGCCAGCCAGGCCGTCACCTGTTCCACGTGTCGCTCAAAGAGGGCGGCCATTTTCTCGTCGCTGATGGTGTCGGTGGGCTCGCCGCGGCGGATCAGCATCTGTTTCTGCGAAGCCAAAATCTCGTCCATGTTGCGCCGGATAAAGATCACCTTGTACTGGTAGCGGTCGGGTAGGTGTTTGAGCAAGGCAGCTATCATTTTGACCACCTTGCCCTTGGCTTCCTCGAGCCAGGCCTGATCGGTCTCGATCTGCTTCACCCGTTCAAATTCGTAATACCCTTTGGGGTTGTCCTCGTCAGCGGTGCGAATGTGGTCAACCAGTGGGGTGAGGCCGCCTGCTTCGAGCATGGTCATCATCATGGAGGTACCCGAGCGCGGCAGTCCGGATACGAGTACGATGGTCTCCTGATTCACAGTCAAGGCTCCTTATTCAATGAGGCTGACATGCCAACCGCGCTCTGACGAGCGGGTCAGCCTGCCGCACGAGTATACAACAGCGCGTTTCCCTGTTGGCCGATCCGTTCGATGAGACCCAGTTCGCGCAGGCAGTAGGCCATTTGCTGAGCCAGGCGTCGCGGCCTATGGATGGCCTCGGTCAGGTCGGCGGTGGTGAATTCCCCGGGCAAGCCCGCAGGTATGAGATCGCCCAGATCCTCGGGCGACTCGAACAGCCGCCGATCGACGACCTCTAGAAGGCGGCGTTCGTGGGTAACCCAGCCCTTGCGCCGCCAGGCCCGCCCGGCCTCGTAGCGCCGCTGTTCCTCTTCGTGGATGAGGAGCACTTCCAACGAAAACCGCGGGTTGGCCAGCAAGGTGGGAATTCTCACCAGTTCGCCAAACACCAGCTCGAATGTGCCCTGCTTGGGCGAGCGGCGCCGGCTAATCGGTGTTTGTCCGTCCTCCCCCACTTTGAGAATCCATTTTCTTTCGGCGATGGGATAGACCAACCGGATCGGGTGCCGCTCTACCAGGGTGATCAGCTTGGGCTTGATGGCCGTAAAGTTCCGGGTCTGGACTTCGATCAGCAGACCGTCGCGAACAATGTCGACGACGAACCCTTCGACCTCCACCTCCACCTGGTCGCCGGGACAATGAACCCACGCTTTGAGTTCCGCGTGCAGCGATTTTTCGTTTAGGGTGCCGATCGGACGAGAGCCTTCGGGCGGCTCCAGCGATGGCACTGCCTCAGGATCTTGGTGCAACACGGCCCTATCATACCCTCAAAAGGAGGCGCTCGTCAAGTTCTCCTGCACGCGTCATCGGTTCTGGGTGCATTCCAACTTTCTGGGTGAGTTCGTTACGCCCTTGGGGCGGTGAGTAGC
>CAYVLO010000562.1:0-2368 GCA_964452125.1 uncultured Anaerolineaceae bacterium
CGCCTACCCGCGGAATGTGCAGCGGAGGTTGCAAGAATGCAGGATCTTGAGCGCCAATTGCAGCAGAAAAACGCCCAGCTCGCGGCTCTGCGCGACATCAGCCAGGCCATCAACTCGGCCTGGGACCTGGCCGCCACCCTGGAGCTGATCACCAGCCGCACCGCTGGCGTGATGGGCATGGATTCCTGCTCCCTCTACCTCCTGGACGATGCGGGCGAGTGGCTAACCCTGGAAGCCACGACCGGACTGGCCACCGAGGCCATCGGCCAGGCGCGGCTGCGTTTGGGCGAGGGCCTGACCGGGTGGGCGGCCCAGCAGGGCCGGCCCATCGCCGAGGCCAACGCCGCCTCGCACCCCCGCTTCAAATACCTGCCCGAGACCCAAGAGCTGCGTTTCCCCTCGCTGCTGGCCGTGCCCTTGATCCACCAGCAGCGCGTCATCGGCTCGATGAACGTCCAGACCCGGGTCTATCACGAATTCTCCTCCGACGAACAAGAGCTGCTCAGCCTGATCGCCGACCTGGCCGCCGGCGCCCTGGAAAAGGCCAAGCTGTACGAGGGGATGCAGCGCCAGATTGTAGAGCTGTCGGCGCTGGCCCAAGTGAGCGAAACCATCACCTCGCCCCGCTACCTGGACGAGATGCTCGAAGTGGTCGCCAAGATGGCCGAGCGAGTGATGAACGCCCGCCTCTGCTCGCTGATGCTGCTCGACGAGACCACCGGCGAGCTGGTGCTGCGCACCACCCACCACCTGAGCCCGGCGTACCGCGAAAAGCCGCCCCTCAAGATCGGAGAGGGCATCGTGGGCCACGTGGCCCAGACGGGGCAGGCCATCTCGGTGTGGGATGTGCGCGACGACCCCCGCTACCGCCACGCCGAATTGGCCCGTCAGGAGGGACTCTGCTCCCTCCTGTGCGTGCCCCTGTCCGTGCGCGACCGGGTTATCGGGGTCATGAGCTGCTACATGGCCGACCGGCACCGCTTTGCCGAGGAAGAGGTCTCTCTGCTGTCGACCCTGGCCAATCAGACGGCGCTGGCCATCGAAAATGCCCGGCTGGTGACCAACTCGGCCGTGGTGCGCGAGATGCACCACCGCATCAAGAACAACCTGCAGAACGTGGCCATGTTGCTGCGCCTGCAACTGAGCGGCGACCGGCAGGTGTCGGCTCAGGACGTGTTGCAGGACAGTGTCAATCGCATCCTGAGCATCGCCGCCGTGCACGAGGTGCTCTCACAGCGGGGCTTTCGCGTGGTCGACGTCAAGGACGTGCTCACCCGCGTGGCCCAGGCCGTGGCCCACAATATGAGGCGCCCCGACCTGGACATCCGCGTCGAGGTGACCGGCGACGATGTCACCCTGCCCTCGCAGATGGCCACCTCGCTGGCGCTGGCCGTCAACGAGCTGGTTCAAAACGCCCTGGAGCACGCCTTTCCCAATCGCCGCCAGGGCAGGGTCCAGGTGGTATTGGAGCGCACCCCCTCGGCCCTGAATTTGACCGTGCACGACGACGGCATCGGCCTGGAGCCGGCCGCCGCCCGCCACCTGGGGCTGGAGATCGTCGATACCCTGGTCTGTGAGGACATGAACGGCTCGTGGACCCTCACCGGCGACCAGGGCTCAACGGCCCGGCTGACCATCCCCCTGCCCGCCGCCTGACCTGTGCCCTGCGCTGCCGTTCCCGCGTAGGGGTGCGGCAGGCCGCGCCCGTTCCGATGGACCCCCGCGTGTGCGCGAGAGTACTCGCGGCGGCGGTAACGTCCCGGTGGCTGTGGCGAGCAAAGAGACCTCCGAGGTGTGCATCACCTCGGAGGTCTGTTGGTCACAGGTCGCCAGCCCGGCCGATGCAGACGATGCCCAGAGCCATCGCCATGATGCCTCCTCCTGTGCGCGATCGATCAGGAACCCAGGGCCTTGAACAACAGGACCAGGGCCAGAATGGCCGTGACGGCGTGAAAGCTCACGGCAGGCACACCAGCGCGGGTGAACATCCACTTGTGACGGCGAAACACGGCCGTCATCAAATAGATCGCTCAAGCCGCAGAGACCAACCACACGAGAATGGTCGCAATCCACCAACCCATTTTCCTCCAACTCCCTCTTTCGATTTTCCAGCGCGCTGGTGCCTGCGCTAGCAGCCTGTCGGAGAGGGTTGTCATTCTGAGGAACGGAGGCGGCAAAGCCGCCGGAGCGACGAAGAATCTCGCCATTAGATCCCATTTGACAGCCGAAAAGCGAGATTCTTCGGCCCCTTCGGGGCCTCAGAATGACAAAATAGACGGCGTTTTGCCTCGGTGGTTTTCTCTCCGACAAGCTGCTAGCAGCCTGTCGGAGAGGGTTGTCATTCTGAGGAACGGAGGCGGCAAAGCCG
>CAYVLO010000563.1:0-2367 GCA_964452125.1 uncultured Anaerolineaceae bacterium
ATTCGGTCACCTGGCTGCGCCAGCCCGGCCGCACGGTCGCCAGCGGCGCCGAGCTGATGGAGCTGGGCATACGCTACAACGGGCGTGATCGCGATGAGATCGTCTTTCTCAACCTGGACGACTATCCCGGCGCGGGGCTGGATACCGAGCCTCCCACCGCCCCCACCCTCACCACGGCCGAGTGGGCCGAGTACTGGGGGCATCGCGGCGTGGCCCTGCGCTGGACCGAGAGCCAAGACAACAATATCGTAGCCGGCTATCGCGTCCTCCGCGATGGCGCCGAGATCGGCTATGTAGCCATCGGTACCTTTTACCTGGACGAGAGCGCCGGCGCTAGCCCATCGGCGGATTATGTCATCATCGCCGTCGACGGCGACGGCAACGAGAGCGCGGCACCCCCGACGGGCTGATGGCAGGCGGTGGCACCTACAACCATCTCTACCGCCGCCAGTTCGCGGCCGGCTGAGGCGGGGAAAAGAAAAGAGCCTGGGCCCGCCTGTGGCCCAGGTTCTGCATCGAAGCGCAAAGTAGCAGCCCAGTCCCTCGTCCTACGATCCCTCCTCCATCTCGCGCCTCCAAGCGCTCTCCACCTCGCGCCCGAGATCGCGCAGCAGATCGATCACCTGCGCCAACGCTTCCTCCGACACTGGCTTGTCGATCACCCACTTCAGGTTGCCCAAACCCCCCATCGCCTCAAACAAGCCGGTCTCTCCAAACCTTGAACCGTACCGCGCTTGGATCTCTGTCACGCCACGTACCTTTTTGGCGGCCTCAGAAAAACACAGCCCCAACACCTGATCCCCGGTGGCCGTCCGTGGATATCCGAGACAAAGCGTCGCTCGCGTCCCTGCCACCTCGACCCGCACCGAATACCCGGTCGTTCCCCAGGTCACAGGGAAACCTTCCTCCTCCGCCATCCTCAATGTCGCCCCGTGCACAATCCGCGCGACCTCGTCACAGGCCGCCTCGAACTCGGCCCGGCTGGTGATCTGCCTAGCCTGGCTCACCGCCCTCGTCCGGCCGGCCTCCTCGCCCACCACGATATCCGTCGAGAGTACCCGATCCCCTCTCTTGGTCTGAAAGTACCCGAACTCCACACAGGTCATCGGCAAGCCGATGCGGCGTAGATAACTCGCTGTGGCTCGCAGCGGCGGCGTGATATCCTCCGCCACGATCACCACCCGCTGCTCCTTGTTGAACGCCACTCCTGTGCCCGCCTCTGCGTCAAATGCCTCGGCCCACGCCTCCCCCAAGGACGGTCCCACTTCACTCTGATACTGGCAATAGAGCTCGTTGAGCGCCGTATAGTCCAGCGCAGAGACAAAAGCCGCATACTCCAGCGCCTGAGCCAACACTTCGCGCGGGGTGCGCCCGCGCTTGAGCTCCACCACCACCACGTTGCCGTCCTTGTCCAGCCCCAGCAGGTCCATGGTCGAGCCCCACTCGGTGGATACCTGCCGCCCGATCAGAAGCACGTTGCTGTCCTCCAGCAACGCGTTGGGATTGTGCTCCAGCCAGTCCTCCAGCACCCGCTCATGCTGGTCGGCGCCAAAATCCTGAGCCGTATATTCCACAAAGCTGCCTTCCCTATCCACCGCATAGAGCCGCATTGCGCTCCCTCCTCCCGTTCTGGTGCACAGTTGGTCCAGCGGTTTGGTCTCTCCACCGATCCGCCCGACCGCTTGGCTCTCGTTGCATTCTAGCAACGCCCCTCGGCACCGTCAACGCGCCCTACCATCCACTTGCCTCGTGCAGGGTACAGTGCACGTCGTCCATACGCCAGTTCTCGCCCCCCTTGACTCCCCCCCACCCCCTCTGCTATAATAGAACAAAAGTTCTATCCAGAAAGGGGCCCAACCCATGCCCGCCATGCATCGCCTACCGGCCGTCGTCGCTCATCCACCGTCGCACCGACCTCGGCGTCCCTTGCGGAAAGTAGGCGGCTGACCAGACTTTTTTTGCGGAACGAACCCATTTTCACGGCCCGACCCGTTCGGGCTACAATATCCCCAACGCACAACCACCAGCCGAGGTGCCATGCACACCATCGTCCGCCAAGTCGTCTCCAGCCCCATCAGCGGCCTGCGCTATCAGGCCCTGCGTGACCTGCTCGATCTCGACCCGTACACCCGCCGCATGCACGCGCTGGCCCGCGTCGTCCAAGAGTCGCCCCAGGCCCAGGCCCTGCTCCACGGCTGGGAGGCCGCTCCCGCCCACCAACGCGGCCCCCACGCCCTCTGGCGCCTGGTCGCCCTGGCCGACCTGGGCTGCCAACCCAGCGACATCGCCGACCCCCACCCCTTGCTGGATGCCGCCCTCGCCTGGCTGGCCGACGACGCCTACGAGGCCACCCTGCCCACCATCGAT
>CAYVLO010000564.1:0-2355 GCA_964452125.1 uncultured Anaerolineaceae bacterium
GTACGCAGGCATGACAGAAAAGGAGAGGATCGTGCTGGCGCACAGCCCCGCTTGGCCCATCGTGGACACACTCACCAGCGCCTGCGCCCTGCTGATTTTTTTGCTGGCGGCCAGCGAATGGCGGAAAATGCGCATGCCCAGCTACCGGCGATTGGCCCTGGCGGCGGGCGCGGTGCTCCTGGCCCGCATCCTGCGGGCGATCCTGGAAGCCGCCGGGGTTCTGCCGGGGAGCGAAGCCCTGGAAGCGGCTCTCCAAGGGCTGGCGGTGGCCGTTTTCGCCTGGGCCTTTTTCCACTCCCTCTTTTCCCCTGAGGGCGCTCGGTGGCTCCTGGGGCTCGGCCTGGGCGGCGTGGGGCTGGGGCTGGGGCTGGGCCTGGCCCTGAGGATCGGGGCGCAGGGCTTTGCCGGTCGGCTGGCCTCCGCCCCCGGATTCGTCCTCGTGTTGTTGCTCAGCGGGTGGGCCACCTGGCAGTGGGGCCGCCGGCAAAGTCAGACCTCGCCGTGGTTGGGGGTGGCTTTTGCGGTCTCTGCCCTGGGCGCCGTCCTGGGGCTGATGGGCCTGTGGCAGGCCAGCCTGTGGCAGGCCGCCCTGTGGCTCCACCTCGTCGCCCTCTTTTTGCTGCTGATTCTGACCTATCGGACGATCCTGGTCGATTGGGGCGCGTATGGGCAGGGGTTGCAGTCGGCCAGCGAGCGGACCCTGCGCCAGAGCCAGGAGATGGCTCTGCTCATGGAGGTGAACCAGGCCGTGTCGGCCTCGCTCGAGTTGCCGGCGGTGCTGGAACAGGCCTGCGAATCGCTGGCCCGTTCGGCTGCCGCCGACTGGGCCTACATCCTCTTGCCCCTTGAGGGTCAGTCGGAGAATTTTCAGGTAGCCGCCCGTTACGGCTGGTGGGGCCGCCGCCAGAAACAGGACACCCAAGTCCATCGGCAGGTGATCGTGCGCCTGGCCGACTTTTCCCTCCTCCGCCATGCCGTGTTGCGCCGGCGGTTGGTGCTGGCCAACGAACCCCGCGACTATGAGCAGTTTGACCGCCTGCACGATCTGTTGGGCCGCCCCCAGGGGGGACCCACCTTGATCGTGCCCATCTATTACCAGGATCGGTCCATCGGGGTGGCCTTGTTGGGTTATGTCGAAAAGCAAAAGAGCTTTTCCCAGGCCGATAGCCGTCTGTGCCAGGCGTTGGTAGCGCAGGTGGCGGCGGCCATTACCAACGCCCGCGCCTTTCAGACGGTGGAGGAGCGGGCCACGCAACTGCAAAAAGCGGTGCGAGAGGAACAGAACCAAAGACTTTTGGCCCAGGCCATCTTGAATTCGTTGTCCGGCGGCGTGGTGGTGGTCGGTCCATCGGGCGACCTGCTGCTGGCAAACCGCGCCGCCGAGCAGCTCTTGGGCCTATCGCGCGCCGAGATGGATCGGCGGGCATGGCGGCGCCTGCAATCCGAGTTTGCCCAAAAGGGACAGGAACGCCTGGCCGACCAGGCCGTGTTCCCCTGGAAGGACCGGGTCCTGGCAGCAAGCCTCGTTCCCGTCGGGACTGCGGACAAGGGTTCGGAGGGCCAGGCCCTGCTGCTGTGCGATGTGACGGCCCTGCATCACTCTCGCCAGGCCCTGGAGCGGGCCGTCGCCGGGATCGGCGAGGAGATCCACACCGCTCTGTTGCTGATGGAGGGCAGCGGCTACGAACCGGGCCGGGTCGAAAAGCTGGGACGGCAGGCGCTGGATCGCCTCCTGGATCTGAGCGCCCTGACCGCCCCAAGGGGAGGGCTCGCTGGCGCTCCGGTGCAGGCCCTTTCGATTTCGGAACTGGTCAAGGGGGCGTTGGGCGACATCCGCATCCAGGCCGCGGCCAAATCGGTGACCTTGGTGACCCAGATCGCCGCCGATCTCGAGCCGGTGGGCAGCGATCCCCACCTGCTGCGACGGGCCCTGGTTCATCTGCTGGAGCACGCCGTGGAGGCCACCCCCCGGGGGGGCCGGATCGATGTGTGGGCCGCCGAGGCGCGGCTGGAAAACGGCGCCCACGCGCTGCAGGATTATGTCGTGATCACCATCCGCAATTCGGGCGGCGGATTGACCGACGAGGAGATCGAGCGCCTTCTCGATCCCCTTTTCCAGACAGGCCCCCTGCCCCAGATCCAGGACCTGGAGCCCCGCATCCAGGTGGCCCTGGCCCGAGCCCTTGTCGAGGCCCAGGGCGGGCAGATGTGGGTGGAAAGCGAGATAGGCAAGGGTACGTCGGTCCGATTCTCGGTGCCGGTCTTTGCCGGGTAGGGGCGTGGCCTGGATCTGGCGATTCGGGCCGAGCACAGGGTGGGCGGTGCCGTGCGGACACGGGGCGGCGAGCCATAGGA
>CAYVLO010000565.1:0-2354 GCA_964452125.1 uncultured Anaerolineaceae bacterium
GCCGTCCCGCAACTCGACCGCCTCGTGCTGCCCGGTCGACGCCCCCGAGGGCACCGCGGCTCGCCCCAGGCTGCCCGATTCCAGCACGACCTCCACTTCGATGGTTGGATTTCCCCGCGAATCCAGAATCTCCCGCGCCAAAATATCTTCGATAAACGTCATCTGACCCCCTCCCTATTTCGTCAAAAAAAATCGCGCCCTTGGGCGTCAGGACCCCAATCCCAACGCCTGATATAGCGCCTCGAAATCAAACCGATCTTGCAGCAATTCTTCAAACCGCTGGATCTTTTTCTCCAGGTGAAAGCGCGTCTTGCCAAAGAACCGGTCGATAATCTCCACCGTCGTCAGCGTGTCCTGTCGCACCAGTATCATGGGCACACCCACCTCCTCGGCCCGACCCTGGATAATGGGGCTCGGCCTCAGGTTGCCCGTCAAAATCAGGCACTTGGTGCTGGTCTCCAGGGCCGCCAGTTGGATATCGGGCCGGTCGCCGCCGGTGATCACAGCCTTGTTGGGCTTGCGGCGGAAATAGGTAAGCGCCGAATCGACGCTCATCGCGCCGACCATCAGGTGTTCCACCAACTCGTCCGATTTGTCGGCGCAACAAAGGATGGTGCCCGACAGGATCTCGGCCAACTCACCCACGCTCATCGACAGCAGCAAGCGCTCTTGGGGCAAAACCCCCAACACGGAAATGCCGCGCTCTTGCAGAGCAGGCCGCACCACCTCCTGGACAAAGGGCATCCGTTGCCGCGGAATAGCATTGAGCACCACACCAATGAGGGAATCGCCCAGGCGCACACGCGAGGTCAGCGCGTCATCCAGCATCTGGAGATCGTCGTTGTACTTGATGACCACAAGTTCGCGGGCATTCAACAGATCGCCCACCAGCGGCGTGGGCAGCCCCACCAGATAGCCCTCGCGTAGGTTGCAGCCCCCCTCAAGAATGACCAGGTCGCGTCCCTGGGCCACTCGCTGGTACGCCGTCCGCAGCTTGGCCAAAAAGTCGGTGGTGTCTTCTCCGGTCAGGATCTCTTCTACCGTACGAGGGCCAAGGACCACAGGCACCATATCCTCGGGAGGATCGGGCAGCGCAAACGTCTGCTTAAAGAACTCGGCATCCTCATCGGCAATTCCCGCGGCCAACCGTATTCCAGCGCTCACCGGCTTCATGTAGCCGATGCGATACCCTTCGCGCTGGAATCGCTTGCCAAGGCCCACGCACAGGGCGCTCTTGCCCGAGAAGGTCTCCGTAGATGTGATATAGAGTGTCGTCATTTCTTCCTCCCAGATGCTCAATGTTGGGTCGCCCCCCGCCCGGTGGGCCCCCACTCTCAACCCAGCACCAACCTCATATCAATGCCCGTCAGGCCGCGACCGCTCTCAAATACCGTCAACGGGTTGATATCGAATTCCATAATCTCGGGAAAATCGACCGCCAATTGAGAAAGCCTCTGCAATGCATCCACCACAGCCTCCAAATCTGAAGGCGGTTCACCACGTACACCACGCAAATAGGTATACGACCGGATAGAGCTGATCATCTCCCGGGCATCGCGCGCGTCAAAGGGGGCCAGCCGAAACGCCACGTCGCGCAGCGTTTCCACATAGATGCCGCCCAGTCCGAACATCATCACCGGCCCAAAGTGAGCATCGCGATTCATGCCGATGATCAACTCTCGACCGTTGGGGATCATCTCCTGCACCAGGCAACCCAAGATCTCGGCAGCAGGCCTCATGCGGCTGGTGCGATAGATCATCAGATCAAAGGCATCACGCACCGCGTCGGGCGAGCTCACATTCAGACGCACGCCCTCCACATCGGTCTTGTGCAAAATATCGGGCGAGGCGATCTTGATGGCCACCGGATAGCCGATTTTGGCCGCGTGCGCCACGGCTTCATCGGCCGTTCGCGCCAGATAGGTCAGCGGCGTGGGAATGCCATAGGCCTTCAGGATCTCGCGCCCTTCGATGTCGCCGCAGGCCACGCGCCCTTCGGCCCGCACATGGCCCAAGATCTCGCTCACCCGCTGGCGATCGACGGCGAACTCTTGGATATCAAGCGGCGGCCGCTCGCGCCAACGCCGGTGGTAGGCCATCGCCGCCATCGCCGCCATCGCCCGCTCGGGCACCGGATAGTTGGGCACTCGGAAATGATTGAGCACGGCAATGCCTGGCTCCACCGTCTTCCGCCCCATAAAACACCCCAACACCGGCTTGTCGGTACGCTGGGCATGTTCGCCCACCACTCGAGCCGTTTCCTCGATCTGGGTCATAGCCTGTGGGGTGAGGATCACCACGACCCCTCCGACATTGGGATCCTCCAACACCAATTCCAGGGCCTGTCCATATTG
>CAYVLO010000566.1:0-2344 GCA_964452125.1 uncultured Anaerolineaceae bacterium
CTCGGGCACCAACGACAAGGCCGGCAGCCCCTTGAACCTCGAACGTTGGGTCAGCCCGCGCACCATCAAAGAGAGCTTTTGCCCACCCGTCGACTATCGCTACCCTTATATGGGCGGGCGCTGATAAGCCAGCCGCCACCCTCCCTCACAAGGGCAAAGTCAGCCAATAACAAGAAAAGCCCCTCCGCGGATAATCCGCAGGAGGGGCTTTTATCGTCGTGCCGGTCGACACCGGCTCGGAAGGCTATCTGACCCACCGGCAAAGGCTAGGGCGCATGTACAAGTTGGGGGAGCGCCAGGGCAATCAGCCCTTTCGCCACGAATTGCACGAATTCCACGAATTTCTCTCGCCGGTTTTCGTGTCAATTCGAGAAATTCGTGGCAGTTTGGCGACGCCCCTCAGATGTTACATGTGCCCCAAAGGCTACTCACAAGCCGGGGACCGACGCCAGATGGGCCTCAGTAACCAAGGTTCAGCCCCAACTCCTCATCATAGCCCAATTCGTCCTTGGCAAACTCGCTCATCATCGATGGGTTCCACAGGGGCTTCCAGACGAGATCCACGTCAACGGCCATCCCCGGGTCAAGGGCTTCCAGCTCGCGTTTGATCGCCCGGATGAGCTCCGGTCCAAAGGGGCAGCCGGGGCTGGTCAGCGTCAAATCGATGCGGACCTCCTGGGCCTCGTCGTCCAGCACCAGGCCATAGACCAAGCCCAGGTCGACAATATTCATACCCAGCTCTGGATCCTCGACGCGGTACAAGGCCTCCAGGGCTTCAGACTGGCTTATCATGGCAATTCCTCTCCTTCCCCATCGCAGCCAGGGCGCCGCAGGGAGCGATGGCTGGTTCAGTCCACGTCCACCAGGACGTCTTGCCCCTCCACCTTGACCTTGAAGGTGGGCAAGGGTACCACCGCCGGCAGGGATCGGACGGAACCGTCGCGCACGCAAAAGCGGGCGCCGTGGCGTGGACATTCGATCTCGTCGCCCACCAAATAACCGGTCGCCAGAGGGCCGTTGTCGTGGGTGCAGACGTTGGCAATGGCCAGGATCTCGCCCTGCACGTTGCACAGGGCTACATCCTCGTCGCCGACCTCGACGACCTTGACCCGCCCAACCGGGATCTCGCTCACGTGGGCCACCTTCACAAAGGCCATGATCCCACCTCCTGGTGATGGCACGGGGGCACCCGACCCATTCCGATCGATGCGCTACCACTCATCGTCGGCGCTTTCTTCTTCCAGCCAATGGTCCAGGCCGTAGGCGCCCACCTTGACCACCTTTAGCGGCAGCAACGCACACTTGAGCCGCACCGGGCCCAGATCGATGCCCAGCTCGTCGAGCACATCCTCTTTGGTCAATTCCTTGACCTCCTCCAGACTGCGGCCCACCAATAGATCGGAGAGCATGGAGGCCGATGCCTTGCTGATGGCGCAACCCACCGCCGAAAAGCCGACATCCTTGATGGTCTGTCCATCCTCTTCGAGCTTCAGGTCAAAGCGGATCCGATCGCCGCACAAGGGATTGTCCTCCTCATGGGTGATATCGGGATCGTCCAACACGCCATAGTGATGGGGATGGGTATAATGTTCCAGGATCTCTTCGCGATAGAAATCGTCCATGAATGTCCTTCTCTCTTGCCGTCGCCAGCCAACTCGGAATTAGCGCATCAACCGGTTCATGTACCTCTGGCGAAACTTGGCCACTTTGGGAGCAATCACCACCTGGCAGTACCCCTGATTGGGATTTTTCCGGAAATACCCCTGATGATAGTCCTCAGCGGCATAGAAATCGGCCAGGGGTGTGACCTCGGTCACGATCGGATCGTCCCAAATACGGGCCGCCTCCAACTCGCGGATCACTTCCTGAGCGATGGTCTCTTGCTCGTCACTGTGATAAAAGATAGCCGAGCGGTACTGGCTGCCCACATCGGCGCCCTGACGGTTCAGCGTGGTGGGATCGTGCACCGTAAAGAACACGCCCAACAGATCGCGGAAAGAGATGACCTCCGGATCAAAGGTGATCTGGACCACTTCGGCGTGCCCCGTGGACCCGGTGCAGACTTGCTCATAGGACGGATTGCTCACGGTACCGCCCGCGTAGCCCGACACGACCTTTTCCACACCCACAAGCTGCTCGTACACAGCCTCCAGGCACCAAAAACAACCACCTGCCAACGTTGCAATTTCATGGTTACTCATCATTCTCACTCAACCTTTGCAGATTTTTGCACTCTCAAATGCGATGACCTGTCGGCCGACGACGGTCGACAAGCCTACAATCCCCTGGCTAGCAGCTTGTCGGAGAGAAAACCACCGAGGCAAAACGCCGTCTATTTTGTCAT
>CAYVLO010000567.1:0-2344 GCA_964452125.1 uncultured Anaerolineaceae bacterium
ATCATTTACAAGGATCCCATCAGACCAAAGACGTGTGGGATCTCGCCAACGGCTGCAGGTCCATGGGAGCGACCAGGCGGTTATCGTGACTGCCGTATCTTTGGCAAGGAGTGCCGGTCGTGGTACAATGGGGTCGTGAGACGCCGGGCTCCCACCCGGCGCCCAGTCTCATGCCCACGAGGAGAAAGGAATCCACCGATGACGGGTCAACAGATTGTCGACCTCAACCGCCAGTATACGCTGTTTTCCTGGAGCGCTCAAAGAGCTGTCCATCCCATTCCCATGACCCACGCCGAAGGGGTCTATTTCTGGGATGCCGACGGACGGCGCTACATGGACTTTTCGTCGCAGGTGATGAACGTCAACGTGGGCCATGGTCACCCCAAGATCATCGCGGCTATCAAGGAGCAAGCCGACCGGTTGCTCTATGCCGCGCCGGGCTTTGCCACCGATGTGCGCGGCGAGCTGGGTCAGGCGTTGGCCGAAATCGCGCCGGGCGACCTGCACAAGAGCTTTTTCACCCTGGGGGGCGCCGAGGCCAACGAAAACGCCATCAAATTAGCCCGTCTCTTCACCGGTCGATCCAAAATCATCACCCGCTACCGTTCCTATCACGGCGCCACCTATGGCGCGGTCAGCGCCAGCGGCGATCCGCGCCGCTTGGCCAACGAGCCAGGCATTCCGGGCATTGTCCGCGTCTTTGACCCCTATTGCTACCGATGTGTGTTCGGCCAAAACCCTGAAACCTGCCAGCGAGAGTGCATCAGCCACATTGAACAGGTGATCCAATTCGAAGGCCCCGAAAACGTAGCGGCCATCCTGATGGAGGGCGTCACTGGTACCAACGGCGTGTTCGTGCCACCGGACGACTATTGGCCCCGCCTGCGGCAACTGTGCGATCAATACGGCATCTTGCTGATCTCCGACGAGGTGATGAGCGGCTTTGGGCGCACCGGCGCCTGGTTCGCCGTAGACCATTGGGGCGTAGTGCCCGATATGATCACCGCCGCCAAGGGCATCACTTCGGGCGCCCTCCCTCTTGGAGCTGTCCTGGTTTCGCGGCGCATCACCGAGTACCTGGAGGATCGGGTGTTCTACGGCGGCCTGACAGGCAACAGCCACCCCATGTGTTGCGCGGCGGCTCTGGCGACCATCAGCGTCTATCAGGAAGAGGGGCTACTGGAAAACGCGCAGAGGCTGGAGCCGATGGTTCGTAAGGCTCTATCCGAATTGCAGGAGCAGCACCCGTGCGTGGGCGAATTCCGGGGGTTGGGCCTTTTCTGGGCTATCGAACTGGTCAAGGATCGCACAACCCGCGAACCACTGTCCCCCTGGCGGGCCAAGGGTTCAGAAAGGGGCGTCATGGCGGCCATCAAAGAGTACCTGCACGACCATGGCCTGTACACAGACATCCGGTGGAACTGGATCTTTGTCGCCCCCCCACTATCGATCACCACGGAGCAACTGGCCGAAGGGTTGGCCATCATCGACCAGGCTTTGGCGTTGGGCGACTCCACATCCAAAGCTGGGTCCTCCAAATAGCAATTCTCAGTTTAGCAATTCGTGAGCCCAACTCTGCCCTTTTGCTCGGCCCGGATCGCCAGATCCAGGCCGAACAAAAAGCTACTCGCAGACCTCCGAGTTCTTGGAGAACTCGGAGGTCTTGGCGCCTTCTCGCCCTGTCCGCCGCGCGAGCCACCGGGGGGCGGCGTGGGTTCGCGCGGGCCATACCGAGAATTGCTGGTCCTCCAAATCGCCTGATTGACGCCGGCGGGCGAACATGCTATACTGTCTCCAGAAGTGGTAACTGACCTTAAAATTAAGGGAGGAGTGGGGATGAACCGCGACAGGCTTGGATCGGTGTGGCTGGGACTGACCTTCATCGGGCTGGGCGTGATGCTGTTGTTGGGTCAGTGGCTGGGCTGGGGCCAGTTGTGGCCCCTCTTTCCGCTGCTCGGCGGTCTGTCCTTTCTCGTGGCGTATGTCCTGGGTGGCTTTCGCGATGCCGGCCTGGTCTTTATCGGTACGGCAGCAGCGCTGGTGGGCCTTTTCTTCCTGGGCTTTACGTCCGGCCAGTGGGAATGGGGCGAGATGGAGCGATTGTGGCCGGTCTTTCCTCTCATCGGCGGCGTGGCCTTTTGCGCCCTGTTTGTCGCCGAACGCGCCCGCGATCTCGGCACCCTGACCGTGGGAGCGGTGGCATTGGTGGTGGGCCTTGTCGGCTTGGGCATTACCTTTGGCATGTTGGGCAAAGAGGTGGTCAAGCTATGGCCGCTGCTGCTGATCCTGATCGGCTTCTTTGGCCAGGCGAGCGGCCTGGTACGGATCTTGCGGAACAAGTAGA
>CAYVLO010000568.1:0-2331 GCA_964452125.1 uncultured Anaerolineaceae bacterium
ATACGTGCATCCAAAACCCGGGAGGAATGAACAATGACGAAATTGATCGATCTTAGCATGGAAGTAAGCGCCGACATGGTGGTCTTTCCCCGTGTCGCCCCGCCGATCATGGCCATGCTCGAAAGCTGGGAAGAATTCGCCACGAACATCGGGGCGGCCCAATACGGCGCCACCTGGCTCACGGCTCACTATGTCGTCGTCTTGGGCGACCACGTCGGCACCCACGTCGACTCGCTGAAACACATGCGTCAGGACGCCCCCGGCCCAGCCGGCATCCCGTTGGAATATTGCTACGGCGACGGCGTGGTCCTCGACTTTACCAACAAACCAATCGGCTATGGCATCACAGCCCAGGACTGCCAGGATGAACTAGCCCGCATTGGCTACACCCTCAAACCGCTGGATATCGTCCTGGTCAAGACCGGCGCCTCGCGCTACAACACCGAACAGCGCTACCTGACCGAGCACTGCGGCATGACGGGTGAATCGACCAACTGGCTCATCGACCAGGGCATCAAGATGACCGGCATCGACGCGCCCACCTGGGACCGACCCGTCAAGTCGATGTTCGAAACCAAAGAGTTCTGGCCTGGCCACGAGGTGATGCTTCACCGCGAGTATTACCACCTGGAGAACCTGGCCAACCTCGACGCCATCCCGGTACCCTTTGGCTTCAAAGTCTCGGTGCTGCCCATCAAGTGGAAAACCACGACGGCTGCGCCGGTGCGGGCCGTCGCCATCCTGGAAGACTAGGAGAGCGTCATCGCCATGACCCGACGGGTGGTCATCCTGGGCTCACTGGATACCAAAGGGCTGGAAGTCGATTTCCTCAGCCAGGCGGTTCGCTCCGAGGGGGGCAAACCCCTGGTGGTCGATACCGGCGTCTTGGGCGAGCCCACCACAGCGGCGCACATCAGCCGGCACGAGGTAGCCGCTGCGGCAGGCAGCAGCATCCCCGCCCTGATCCACCAGGGAGACAAAACCCACGCCCTGGTGACCATGGCCGAGGGGGCAAGCGTCATCCTGCGGGCCCTGCTCGCAGAGGGGCAGTTAGGGGGCGTGCTGAGCATCGGCGGTTCCCGTGGCACCGCCCTCAGCACGCGCGTGATGCAGTCGCTCCCCGTGGGTGTGCCCACGTTGATGGTCTCTACCATCGCCAGCGGCCACAACGAGTTTGGCCCCTATGTCGGCACCAAAGACCTCACCCTGATGCACTCGGTGGCCGACGTGGCCGGGATCAACGCCCTGACCCGCACCATCTTTACCAACGCGGCCGCGGCCATCGTCGCCATGAGCCGCGTGGGCGCGCCGGTTCAGTCAGGAGACAAACGGGTCATGGCCGCTTCGATGTTGGGCGTGTCGACGGCGCTGGTGAGCCAGATCCAAAGCCTGGTAGAACCGGACGGCTGGGAAGTGATCGCCTTCCACGCAGTCGGCCCGGGCGGGCAGTCGATGGAAGAGCTGATCGACAGGGGCGTGGTAAAAGGCCTGTTCGAACTGACCCCAGGGGAAATGGTGGCCCTGCTGGTCGATGGCCCCTTTTCCGCAGGCCCCGATCGGATGCGTGCCGCTGGGCGGCGAGGCATCCCCCAGGTGGTGGCACCCGGTGGGCTTGATTTCATCATCGAAGGCCCCATCGATCAACTCCCCGCCAAGTACGCGGGCCGCAAGACCATGATCCACACACCGACCATCAGCCTGGTCCGCACCTCGGCCGACGAAATGGCCGCCGTGGCCCGGCTGATTGCCGAGCGCCTGGCCGAATCGACCGGGCCCGCAGCCGTCATCCTGCCGCTCCACGCCTTTGGCGCGTTCGCCCGCCCAGGACAGCCGCTGCACGACCCCGAGTCCGATCGGGCCTTTATCGATACCATCAGGGCGTGCCTGCCGGGCCATGTACGCCTTGTCGAGATGGATACCCACCTCAACGATCCGGCCGTGGGCGAGATGGCCGTGCGCCTGATGCGCGACATGCTCGACGATAAGGCCAAGTAGCGGAGTATGATGAAGGTCCGGGTTCACCTCTTTGAGATGCTGCGGGCTTGCCTGCCTCCCGATGCACACCGCGGTCAGGCCGAAATCACGCTGCCCGAGGGCGCCACACTGGCCGACCTGATCGTCCATCTGGGCATCGACGCCTATCTGGACTGCTCGCCCGAAGACGTGATCCGCGAGGCGGGCTGGCAAGTGAGTGTTTCGGGCCACTTTGAGACCGACATCCGCCGCGTTCTACGAGACGGCGACACTGTGTTAATGATGCCGCACATTTCCGGCGGCTAGCAGCCTGTCGGAGAGGGTTGTCATTCTGAGGAACGAAGGCGGCAAAGCCGC
>CAYVLO010000569.1:0-2307 GCA_964452125.1 uncultured Anaerolineaceae bacterium
GGCGGTTCGTTGACATGCTGGTACGCAATTGCAAAGTTGTCGCCCTCGTCAAAGGGAACACGGCCTGTGATCAGCTCATAGACCACGATACCCAGAGAATAGATGTCACTCTGTGGGAAGGCCTTGCCAAGTCGGGCCTGCTCAGGAGCGATATACCGGGCTGTGCCGGTCATGATGCCGCTGCTGTGCGCAGAACTGATGGCCCCACTGTGTTCTGCTGCCCGAGCCAATCCAAAGTCGGTCACAACGGCCTGCTTTTCCGAGTTCAAGAGGATGTTGCCGGGTTTCACGTCCCGATGTATGACGCCCGCGGCGTGGGCATAGTCCAATGCGGAAGCAACCTGCGTCGTCCACGCGATCACCCTGTCCAACGGCTGAGCGCCGTCGTCGATCAATACCTGAGCCAGCGACGGGCCGGGCAGGTACCTCATGGCGATGTAGCGGCGTTCTTCAAAGATCCCAGGCTCAAAGATCGTGACGATGTGGGGATGCTCCAGGCTCGCGGCAGTACCGGCCTCCTTCGTGAACATCTTCACAAAGGCCTGATCGACCACAAGCTGGGGATGCAGGACCTTGAGGGCGACTATGCGATTGGCCAAAAGGGTGTCTTCGGCGCGATAAACGACGCCAAATCCCCCGCGGCCAATTTCGTCCAGGATTCGGAATTTGCCCAGTCGGGGCGCTGAATCTTGGGTCATGCGCCCTCCAAGGTGCTTGACTCGGTGTCTCTCGTATGCATAGGGACCCTTCTATCGAAAGCTGGTTCTATAAAGAGCTGCTATCCCGAATCATGGTATTCTTGACCTGCGTGCCTGACACGATGGCGGCCACAATTTGCACCGGAACCCATAGGCAGGCAAAGAGACCGCCGGTAAACACCGAGATAATGGCAGCCACGACCACCACGCCTAGCCAGACCAGCAGGGCGGCGATGCCCCGGTTGGTATAGCCGGCATAGAGCCAGCCCAGGCCCATGAAGCCGAATAGGGTGCCGACAATCTCGATGAGCATGGCCGTGCTCGGATCTTTGGCGGGCCTGACGGACACTCCGTAGGGCGGCAGGGGCACTGCTGGTCCCGTCGAGAACGAGTACCCACAATTGTTGCAGAAACGACTACCTTCGGCTACAACAGCTCCACAATTGGGACAATGCATGATCGCCTCTCCTTTTTTGTGTGCTGGGGATCGATAGATCCCATCAGCTCGCGGAAAATCGTCGCATCGACGGTCCTTGTGGTGGATCTGGCGATCCTCCAGAAGCCCTCGTGATTATCCCTCACGTCCGGTAGGGAAGAACTCGTACCCGCAGTTGCTGCAGAAGCGGGTGCCCACCGGCACTATGGTCCCACAGCGGCGACATTGCACGCCGCCCCCAACAGACCCTGGCGCCCCACCAACGACCGTTGGGACACCGCCCGGTCCAGTTACAACCACAGTCGGCGACTGCTGCTCGGCCGGAGGATGGCTGGTGGCTCGGGCAATCTCTACCATGCCATCTCGTTGACTGTCCAGCGCCTTGTGGGCCGTCTCCTGGACCTTGTCCATCGAGGCGCGCCAGGCCTCGGTCTCGCGCTCTGCAGAGCGGCCCCGTTCGGCCAGCAGCTCCTGATTCTGGGCCAACAGGCGCTCGTAAAGGGTCACCTGTTCCTGCGCCAGACGGCCCTCGGCGCTTGCCTTGGCAATCTCTTTCAGGGCGTCGGCGGCGGCAGGCGAGTTCTCGGTCATCATGGCCAGGATTTGTTGCTCGGTCATGCCTTTCATGGCCTCGGTCCGCTGCAAGTCGGCGATGATGCGCCCCTGATCTGGGCCAGAGGCGGCGATAATGGCCGACGGCGGCAGGTCTTTCAGCCGTTCCAGGCGGGCCAACTCGTATTGCTGGGTTTGGGCCTCGCGGGCGATCTCTAATTCGTGGGTTTGCTTTGCCTCGACCAGCCGGAGGTTTAATCGCCGTTCCTCAGCTACCAGGTCCATTTCCATCTCGGCCTGCCGGGTGCGCAGCCGCATCAATTCGCGCTCTTCCTCGTCCCTGCGCCGGATCGCCTTGGTCTTTTCCAGCATCAGCGCGGCCAGCTCAAACTCGAGCTGGTCCTGCTCGCGCTCGATGGCTTCCACCCGGGCCGCAGTCTGGGCGCGCTGGAGTTCCAGGTCCAGCCGCTGTTGCTCGTCGCGCAACTGCTCCTCGCGGCGCAGTGTGTTGTCCAGAACAGCCTGTTCCCGATCAAAGGAAGCTTGTTGGCCCGCCTGAGTCATGGCAAACTGCTGGCGGCTGGCCTCGATGCCCTGCTGCCCTTCGACCCGCTCCCGCTC
>CAYVLO010000570.1:0-2298 GCA_964452125.1 uncultured Anaerolineaceae bacterium
TGCAGATGGTGACAAAATACGCCCCTGTGGTACGATAGTCATAGTCGGGGAGGCGGATCGAGCGGCGGGAGCGGTTGGCATCCAATGGCATCCTTGTCTCCTTTGCAATCCGAGCGTCACGGCGGGCGCAGGATCGAAACACCCCCCACCCATCATTTGGAAAGGGCGAGGCATTCCCGGGAGAACTTATTGTGGCAACGGCCTGCCGCTGATGGGAGCACCTGCCGAGGGCCATTGGTTGCCGGGAATGCCGTCGCCCCTACAATGTGCATTTGGGATGGGGTGTGTCCGGGCGACGCATGCGTCGCCCCTACAATGTGCATTTGGGATGGGGTGTGTCCGGGCGACGCATGCCGCGCCCCTACGGCGGGAACGGCGGCGGCGGCGCCGCCATCCACCCCGCCCCCCCCTGCCAGCCTACTTTCGCTGCGCCTCGGCGATCAGCAGCCGATGGCCCGAGTCGGTATAGCCCACCGCCTCGGCGATGTGGATAGACGCGCGGTTCTCCTCGTCGACCAGATACAACGGCCGCAGCCGCTCCTCCAGCACGTAGGAGGTGCAGGCCGACACCACCGAACGCCCCCAGCCCCGTCCCCGGCCTTCGGGATGCACGTAGACAAAGACCTCGGCAAAGCGGGGCGAGCGCCAGTTGGTCCCCGACAGGGCCACCACCTGGCCCTGCGACTCGATCTGAAAGCGAGGCACACCGTCGGGGCTCTCGGTGCGCTGCACCAGGACGTTGATCACCCGCTGGAAGCGGAGGGGGTTGAGCTGGTACAGATGGTGGGTGGCCGCCCGGCGGATGTCCAAATGGGCCTCCAGGGCGGGCGCCAGCGACACCGGCGCGATCACCTGGTAGGCGCGCCCCGCCGTCAGGGCGGCAGCCAGCATCTCGGGGATCGCCGCTTCGTCCCGGGCGCGCAGGGTGACCAGCGGGCGGAACAGGTCGGCGCCCGTCTGGCACACGGCCACAAATCCGTCGGCGCCGTCCTCGTCGTCGTGGTGGATCGTGAGCTGGGTGCGGCGGGGGTCGTGCCACAGGGCATAGTAGCTGGCCAAAGCGTCTCGGGCGTCGTCGGGCGCCAGCAGGGGCCGGATGGCCCGGCGCTTGCGGTCCAGTTCCTCAAAAGAGCCAGCGTTCATACCCCCCCCTCGCGCGCTCAGGCCGCCAGGACCGCCCGCGCGGCCTCGACCGCGACCCGGATGTCGTCGGCCTCGATGCCATAATGGGTGACGGCCCGCAGCTTGCGGCCCTCGATGGCGCCCACCTTGACGCCCCTTTCGGCCAGCCGCGCCACCAACTCGGCCGGCGACAGGGCGCCCGGTTCCATGGCAAAGATGACGATGTTCGTCTGGATGGTGTCGGGGTCCAGCCCGATGCCCGGCAGTTGGGCCAGCCCCTCGGCCAGTTGGTGGGCCAGGGCGTGGTCGTCGGCCATGCGCTCCACCATGCTCTCCAGGGCGACGATCCCGGCTGCTGCCAGCACCCCGGCCTGGCGCATGCCGCCGCCGAGCATCTTGCGCTGGCGCCGCGCCTCGTGGATAAACTCGCGGCGGGCGCAGATCAGCGAGCCGACCGGCGCGGCCAACCCCTTGGACAGGCAAAAGCTCACCGAATCGGCGTCGCGGGTCAGTTCGTCCACCTCCAGACCCAGCGCCACGGCGGCGTTGAACACCCGGGCGCCGTCCAGGTGGATGGCCAGTCCCTGCTCGTCGGCCAGGGCCCGCACCTGGGCCATGTAGGCCGGGGTAAGCACCGCGCCGCTGCAGCGGTTGTGGGTGTTCTCCAGGCAGATCAGCCGCGTGCGAGGGTGGTGGGGATCGTCGCGCTTGCGGATGGCGCCCCGGATGTCGTCCAGGGTCAGCGTCCCGTCGGCCTGGTTGGGGATGGTGCGGGGGTGGATGCCGCCCACGGCTGCCGCGCCGCCGGCCTCAAAGAGAAAGGTGTGGGCCAGGTCGCCCATGATGGCCTCTTCGCCCCGTCCGCAATGGGTCAGCAGCGAGATCAGGTTGGCCATGGTGCCGGTGGGCACAAACAGCGCGGCTTCTTTGCCCAGGCGCTCGGCCGATAGGGCCTCCAGCCGGTTGATGGTTGGGTCCTCGCGGAAGACGTCGTCGCCCAGGTCGGCTTTGAACATGGCCTGGCGCATGGCGGCGCTGGGCAGGGTGACGGTATCGCTGCGCAAATCGATGATTCGGTCGTTCATTTGGGTTCTACCCCCGTGGATGGATTGGATGTGAGAGCCGATTCCGGGCGGGACGCGGTGGTCTGTGGCCCGGTTCGGTTCCCGATCTGCC
>CAYVLO010000571.1:0-2288 GCA_964452125.1 uncultured Anaerolineaceae bacterium
CCAATCGCGGCGTATCGGCCTGGGTATCATGGGATTGGGCGACCTGATGTGGCAGGTGGGCATTCGATACGGCAGCCCTCAAGCCGAAGAGCTTGCCGCCCAGATCATGGAATTTATCCGCTTTCACACCATGCGCACCAGCATCGAGCTGGCCCGAGAGCGCGGACCTTTTCCCGTCATCGAAGGCAGCATCTACGATCCCGAGAACCTGACCTGGCGCCCACCAACCCCCCTCTCGCCCTACACCCTTGATTTCCAGCGCCCGCCCCTCGATTGGAGCCAAATCGTGCGAGGCATCGAATCGTCGGGCATTCGTAACGCAGCCCAAACCACAGTGGCCCCGACCGGCACCATCGCCACCGTCTCTGGCTGCGAGGCCTATGGCTGCGAGCCGGCCTTTGCCCTGGCCTACATCCGTCACTTTAAAGACGGCGACGAGGATGTCGAACTCACCTACACCAGCCCCCTGTTCCTGCAAGCGCTGGAAAGGGCCGGATTGGACAAACAGACCCGCGATTGGATATCAGCCGAGGTGGCCGAGACCGGGAGCTGCCAGAATGTCGCCCAGGTACCCGAGCCGATCCGCCACGCCTTTGTGGTGGCCAACGATATCCCAGCCGAAGAACATGTGCGGATGCAGGCGGCCATCCAGGCATTTGTGGACAACAGCATTTCGAAAACCATCAATTTCCCTGCCGACGCATCGCCAGAAGATATCGCGCGCGCCTACCAGCTCGCCTGGCGCCTTGGCTGCAAGGGGTTGACCGTCTATGTCACCGGCTCGCGGGAAAAAGTGGTCCTGGAGACGCAACAGACCAAGGCCGCCAAGGGTGATGGGACGCAGGATTCTCAACACCGCAAGCCGCGCCCCACCGAACTGTATGGCACGACCTATCGCACACCCACACCCCTGGGAACCGCCTATATCACCGTCAACGAAAACGGAAATCGGATGCCGTTTGAGGTCTTTGCCAACGTCGGCAAGGCTGGCTCCGATACAGCGGCTGTCGCTGAAGCCATTGGCCGCCTGGTCAGCCTGATCTTGCGCATGCCCTCACCGCTCAACCCCCAGGAACGCCTGGCAGAGGTGATCGATCAGTTGGCGGGAATTGGCGGACAACGACCGATGGGCTTTGGCCCTAACCGCGTCCGTTCCCTGCCCGACGCCGTAGCCCAGGTCCTTGCCCGGCACATCGCCCTGGTCGAGGCTGAACAGCCGCCCGAGCAGCTCCCCCTGCCTTTACACATGCCCCATGCCTCCGCCGACCTGTGCCCCGATTGCGGCCAGGCGAGCTTTGTGGCTATGGAAGGTTGCCGAAAATGTACGAATTGCGGGTTCAGCGAGTGCTGAACGGGGAATGAAAAGCCCGTTGCACCCTGCCCCGGATTTGGGCATTTGCACTCAGAATGATATAATGACTTTATGTTGCGAACAGGGATCCGTTTCCTGATGACGCTGGCTGCTCTGTTGATATTGGCAGCGGCTGTCACGTTTCTCTTTATATGCTGGCAAGTCAACCGGACAGGGAGCCACGATCAAGTCCGCCAGACAGAAGCCATCATAGTCCTTGGCGCGCGCGTAGAGGCCGATGGACAGGCCGGACCCGATCTCTATGAACGCACAATGCACGCGGTGGCCCTTTTTCAAAGGGGCTTTGCACCCTACATCATTTGCACCGGTGGGTTCCACCAAGATCGCCTGTCGGCGGCGGCTGTCGCCCGCCAACTGGCGATTTCGCAGGGAGTGCCCCCTGACCAAGTGCTCATTGCCGATGGCTCGTCGACCACGCGGGAGGATGCCAGCCGAGCTGCCGAACTGATGGCTTTGCAGGGGTGGCAAACAGCCACCCTGGTCAGCCATCCTTTGCACCTGCAACGCGCTCGGTTGCACTTTGAAGACGAAGGACTTGTCGTCTACACCAGCCCCACCAGCACCGACCTGTCGGCCATCCCCTGGCGCACGCGCGCCGTATTGACTGTTCGAGAGACCGTAGGCATCCTATGGATCTATCTGGAGCAGGTGGGCATCCCTTATGAGTGGACCACCCCCTTGAGCCGCTGGGTCTATGGCCTGGCGCCCACCCCCTGCTTGGGCTAGCGTCCACAAAACCCCCGATGACCTGGCAACAGATCGAACAAACCAAACGCCTCCTGGATAGGGAGCGCGGCGCGTTGATCAAGGACTGGGGCGGTAGACTGCCCATTGCCCTGGTCTTTCCCAACACCTACCATAAGGGAATGTCGAATCTTGCCATCCATAACCTCTACGCCCTGTGGAACGCCCGCGA
>CAYVLO010000572.1:0-2282 GCA_964452125.1 uncultured Anaerolineaceae bacterium
TGCGGTCTCTAGTCGGGGCGAGAGGATTTGAACCTCCGACCTCACGGACCCGAACTAGAAATCAAGTCGGCTGTACCGGAGACCTCACGGCTAGGTCCAGCGCAGTCCATTGTGGTCTACGGTAGGGCTATCCATGGGGTCTCAGGTTCTGGAACCCCCAATCTCCGGGATTTGGTAATTCTCGCGACAAACAAGAACATCGGGTGTAGGTTATGCTTTCGGGACAGTCCGTCCAGCGAACTTGGCTGACCACAAGAGCAGTATACCTCATTTTGTGGAAGGTGAGCGCACCGATGTGGTGTGTTGAATTGACGTTTGAGGAGTGCTGAGGTTTTTTGGTGCGGGGTGAGGAAGGAGCAGGGTAAGGTGGATCATGTCCGGCCCGGATTTCGCAGCGACCTCCGCCGGGCGCTGCCTACGATGGCGCGAACGGTCTCCAGGGCTTGCTCGCGGATCGGGCTATCGGGCAGAAGCTCCGGCGTATGCACTACATCGTCGATACTGCCGAGAGGGCGAAGGGGCGGAATTGGCGATGAATTCCGTTGTCGACTGATCCCCACCCCACCGGTTGTCAAGGCTAGTACGTGCGGAGCACTACCGGCAAGTAGATCCTCCCCTTGCCGGGATCACCTCCCTCTACGGTGATGGCCACCGTTGCCGACCGGGTGGCACCCTGGCTGTCTGTGGCCTGCAAAGTTAGCGTGTGCGGACCTGGCGCAAGTTTCACGTCCCATACCGCATCGCCTGTGCCCAGCGGACCGTCCTGGTCCGATGCCCAAGCCAGTGAGGTTCCCTCCAGTTGACCATCTTCCAGGTCATAGCCATAGCCGTGTAAGGTCAGCGGTGTGGCTACCACGGCTCCGTCCACCGGGTGGAGGATGCCCACCAGGGGCGCCTTGTTGGCGACCTGGAAACCGGAATCTGATGCATCGCTGGCATTGTGCCAACCATCGCTGACATCGATCTTTACCCGGCAGGCCGCGCCGCCCGGCAGATCCGACAGGTCAAGCTCGTAGCTGTTCGTGCCGGTGAGGTTGAGTGCAAAGGGCAGCCACGACGCCCCATCGTCGTGGCTGTACGACAGGATCAAGGCCAGCTCGTCGTCATCGTCGTCCTGGGCCGCCCACTGAACGCTGATCTTGCCACCCTTCAACCCGCCGGAATTGGGGGAGAGCAAGGTCACCTGCGGCGCATGGGCGCTGGCTACGGCCTCGCCCAGGACCACGGCCCCTTGCCGGAGCACCACTCTGCTGGCCATCGGATCCAGTGGCAGAGTTGTGAGAAAGGAATCCACCTCCATCTCGACCCCTGCCTCGTAATGGTAGAACGTCAGGTCGAAACAGCGGCTGTGCAGCACGGTCTGCGCGGCATCCCTTACTTCCAGGCAGTAGTCGCTGCCCTCCACGGGAGTGAGGGCTGGCTGGTCAGCCGAGAGCTGCCAGAAGGGATCAAAGGTCACGGCGCCGGCGGTCTCCACCAGGCCACCAATCAGGAGATAGGGGCCGTTGGCTACCTGACTCAGACTGTCTTCGGCAGGAACCGGTACGGGCGGCTGGGGCGCGCCGTTTGCCTGAAACAGTTTCTTGTAGTAATACGGTGATAGCCACCAGCGGGGCTGGCAGTAGGTCATCAGTTCAGCAGTCACGGGCAGGATAATGGCATTCTCGAACGCATCGAAGCCAAATTCCTGGATGGTGGGGTTGGCGTATGGCCAGTCGAGGGGTGGGGTTTCAGGCGGACCAGGATGGCTGGCAAGGCAGCAATCGAGCCGTTGCGCGGGCAGGCAGGGATGATACAGGCCCAGATTGTGGCCCACCTCGTGGGCCATGCGGTCTCCAGCGTTGTTACATACGTAGGATGCCAGCCCCTTGCCTCCCATCCAACGAGGATCGGATGAGCTGAAGGTGATGTCGCCCCCGCTCGCACAATCTGCCGGGAATACGCCGACGATCTGGTCTATGCCCTCGCCGGGCTCGAAACCCGTGGTGTTATGGATCGACCACAAGTACGTGAGATCTCTCTCCAGTGCCTCGCTTCGTTCCCGCTCGCTCCCACTGCCTTTCATCATGAAGGGCCAATACATGGATGGGAGCAAGCTAACCCTGACCTGAGAAACGGGAAAGGCCTTGTGCATAAACTGGACCAGGATGGGCAGGTCCTCCGTCACAGGCATCCGCGGCGCGACATCTGGCAGCGGCTGGTACTCGATCGGTACCAGGCCGATGTGCAACGTCTTCCGTTTGGTAAAGGCCAACGTATAGGTCATGTGGTTGTTGTCATAG
>CAYVLO010000573.1:0-2272 GCA_964452125.1 uncultured Anaerolineaceae bacterium
GGACGCTTGCTGCCGCAAAATTGCTGCGCAAGCTTGCTTGCGCACTCCAAAAAAGACTTCATAGTACTAAATGACCACTTGTTATTTGAAACGAGATGTGGTACAATGAAAAAGTGAGAATCAGTCCAAGTAATCAACTTGAAGGGGGAGGGGAAAATGTCGGACAAGAATGTTTCACCGGAAGAGCGGGCCGCGCGGGGCAAACGGCTCCTGGTATACGGCATGTTCGTGCTTGTAGTTACCACCTGGGTGGCAGTGTTTTTGTCGATGTACTTTATCACCGGACCCTTAACTGGGAGCATGGGACCTGCCCTTCAGACCTCGTTGCTCGTGAGCGGCATTGCCCTGGTGGCCTGCATCGTGGTGTGGTTCCTCTACACAAAGCTGATTTTGAAAGAGTAGCCTCTCGTCGGGCCTAGAGTTTGCCCAAGATCTGCCGGGCGATAACCAGGCGTTGGATCTCACTGGTTCCCTCGCCGATGCTGCATAGCCGTTGATCGCGATAGATGCGCTCTACGGGATATTCGCGGCTGTAGCCATAGCCGCCGTGAATCTGTAACGCTTTGAAGGCCGCCTTCTCGGCTACCTCCGAAGCAAAGAGCTTGGCCATGGCCGCCTCTTTGATAAAGGGGCGGCCTGCGTCTTTGCAGGCGGCCGCGCGGTAGACCATCAGCCGAGCCGCGTCAATTTCAGTGGCCATATCGGCGATCATCCACTGGATGGCCTGGAATTTGGCAATGGGTTGGCCAAACTGCACCCGCTGTTTGGCATAGACGGTCGCCTGGTCCAGAGCAGCCTGGGCCAATCCCAAAGCCATGGCTGCAATGCTGATCCGTCCCCCATCCAGGGTGATGAGCATCTGCTTGAACCCGTCTCCCTCTTGCCCCAGCAGATTAGCAGCCGGCACCCGGCAGTCCTCCAGCGCCAGGGCCGAGGTGACCGAGCCCTTTAACCCCATCTTGGGTTCGTTTTTTCCCGGCGCAAAACCGGGCATCCCCTTTTCCACCAAAAAGCAAGAGATACCCCGCGTGTCCAGGCTGGGATCGGTCTTGGCTGTGCAGACTACCACGTCGGCAATGGCGCCTGAGGTGATCCACATTTTGCTGCCGTTCAGTACATACTCGGCGCCCTCGCGGCGGGCGGTGGTGCGGGTGGATCCGGCATCCGACCCGGCTTCGGGTTCGGTCAGACCGAACGCGGCCAACCCCTGACCGCTGCACAGACGGGGCAACCATTTCTGCTTTTGTTCTTGGTTGCCGAACGCATAGATCGGTCCGCAGCCCAGCGAGACGTGGGCCGCAAAAATCAGCGCCGTGGACCCGCAGGCCCGGGCGATCTCTTCTACGGCAATGGCATAGCTGACATAGTCGCCGCCGCCCCCGCCGTATTGCTCTGGGTAGGGCAGGCCCAACAAGCCGAGTTGGGCCATTTTGCGGATGTTTTCGGCAGGGAACTCTTCGGTCTTGTCTACATGGGCGGCACGGGGTGCGATCTCTTTTTCAGCCAGATTGCGCACCATATCACGTACCAGGCGCTGCTCTTCGTTGAGCTCCAGGTCCATTGTTCGGCCCTCCTAAAACGGACAAGACGGGAAAATTCCTATTCTGCAATCTCCCCGATCAATTTGGGCTCGCCCCACGCTGCCCAGGCCCATTGGTGATTCCCCAGACCATCGGTCACGAACTGGATGCGGGCCACGTCGCCGGGCAGGGCGGGCATGAGCAGATCACGGTCGATCCATTTCTGCATGTGCTGGGTATCGCTCCAGATCCGCCAATCGTTGACAAAGATGCGAAAAGCGACGACGTTGCCTTGGGCCAGCTTGGAACCATCGCGGATGCCTGTGGAAAAATACAGGCGCAGGTTGCGGGTGCCCGGCGGCACGGGTACCTGATATTCGACGATGGCCGATCCGTGCACCGGAGGATGCTGCCAAAGGGCCATGCGCACATCCTGGCTGCAAGCAGCCTCTCCGATCTGCACTTCCATGCCCGCAGGGCTGTGGTCGGCGGTGACCACAGCCCTGCGAAAGTGCTCGACAAAGTCGAATTGCCAGGGTTGGCCTGTGGGCTTGAGGTCGGCGCCGCCTTGCTTCCAGCGGAGATAGTCGACATAACGGCCAACCTCGTCCAGGTTCTCTGGTGTCAGGCTCGCAAGCCGGTCGACGATCTGTTCCAGTGTGATCATTTGCTTTCTTTCCACCTTTCCTCTGGCTTTCCCCCCGTAGACCAAGGGGGCGGGTTCATGTGTGCGTTGGGGCCAACATGCAGGC
>CAYVLO010000574.1:0-2270 GCA_964452125.1 uncultured Anaerolineaceae bacterium
AGTTAATTGACGCCTTGAGGAGCCTTTTGGGACAGCCACCTACTTTCTCCAATGTGTCGAGGGGGCGATCCGCTCCATCCACACAAACTCGCGGCGGCTCAGAGTGATGGACAAGCGATTGCCGCGCAGTTCCTGTACCCATGCGGCCTGCTCGTCGAACCGGGCGCCCAGGGCGTGAAAGGGCAGGTTCCCTTTCAGCTCCACCAGATCGGGGCCGCGATGGTAGTGCAGGACGTGGCGCCCGTTCACGATCCGGTAGCCGGGCTGGGGCGCCCTCAATCCAAGGACCTCCCGCCAAAAGGGCGCCAGCAGGTCGTGTCGCTTATCTTCGAATAGCACGGCCATCCCCTTTTGGGCGACATAGAGGGAGCCTCGCTGCTCAATCAGGCCCTCGGCCATCGGGTGGGGAGGAGCCGCTCCCGCATCGAGGGCCGTTGCCACGCCGGGTGGGGCGACCACCCTGCCCCCTTGTTCCAGAAAAGCGCGCAATCGATCCAGATCGCCGGCTGCCAGATCGCCCCCATCGGACGTCAGCACCACCACAGCCCGTACACCTGCCAGCGGCCAACCCTCCAACGCGCTGACGACGGCCGCGTTCACCCCCTCTTTGGCCAGAATCGCCAGCCGGCCGTAGGGCTGCACCAGCAGGCGAATGGCCTCCTGTGCCTCGCCAATGGGTTGGTAGGAGCGAGCCGCAGGCGCCAAAATGAGCACCTCCGGCCGAGAGGCGGGCGCCGCCATCAGGCGGCGCAGTGTGGGCAGGCTTGCCGATACCCGCCCGAACAGGGTCTCAGCGTCGTACGCGGTCTGGTGAATGTCGTTGTAGAGCCCCTGCTCCTTGACGTTATAGTTCCAATAGGCAATCCCCCGCAAATCGCCGCCCCCCTGGCGCACCAGCAGGGCCAGAGAGAGCCCGTTGACGACGGCATCGGAGATGGTGCCCGGATCGGGACTCGCCTGGCTTAATCCCCAGCTATTGGCTGCCGCCCACAACCAGACCGGTTTCTCATATCGGGCCGAATAGAAGCCCACGGAACGGGACAGCAGAAAGAGGCCCACCAGATCCTCGTCGCTCAAGGGCACGTGAGGCCGGCCATCCCGCGGATAGGCGTCGAAGGTGACCACGAAATGGGCAGGGGTATCGCGAAACAGAGCCTCCACGTCCGGCAAAGTAAAGGTCTTGCGCGCCTGGCTGCCGTCAAAGGACATGGTCACTGGCAATCCGGGGTGTATTCGATCCCACAGATTGGCGCTATAGGCCGCATATTCGACCACATAGCGCGACTGAAACTCGCCCAACTGGCGTTGGCGGGCAGGATCCGAGCCCACCTCGGCAAAGCCAATGCCAAATTGGCGGCGAAAAGCAGCCTCGGCGTGATCGGAATAGTCGCCGCCGATGGGCTCATCGGCCATGTTGAGCATGAGGATCGTATCGGCATAGGGACGCACAAACTGGGCGTCGATCCAACGGTAGTAACGCTCGATGTCGCGGCGATAGGCAGGAGAATAAAAGGAGGCGCTCACCCCACCTCCAAAGATGTCGAGGAGATCCCCTTGGGCGTCGCGGCGCAGATCGTGAGGGTGAGCCTTGTTCCACACCTCTCCCATCTGAATCTGATAGCCGATGGGCAACACCGCCTGCGATCCCACAACACGACAGGCCGCCAACATACGATGTTGGGCCTGCACGATGGCCCGGGCATCGGCATGCCGGCGGTCGGCGGGATTCTGGTAGGCCTCGTACACGGCATAGGATAGCGCTGGCTCCACCTTGGCTGCATCCACCTCCCCGGGGTTGTTGTGGCCGATCCAGACGACGTTGGCTCCATGGGTCGCCATGCGGCGCAGGATGGCCTCCATGTCGGCCGATGTCTGTTCAGGATAGGCTTCGACAGCCCAACCGGCATAGTAGCCTGATGGAGACGGAACCTGGGATTGGGTGGCTTGGGCTTTCGCCACCGCGCCAGGCCACAGCGCCAGCAACAAGCAAGCCAGCGTGGCCAAAAGGGCCACCCTTTGACGGCCCGGTCGCCAGATCTTCCCATACGGCCCAGAAACCGCAGATTCGATGAACGAACGTGGTATCATGTCCCGCATTATAGCGCGCCTGGCGGCATTGGACAAGTCCATGGCGGGCTATTTTGCCCATGTGTGCATGCCAAGGCTCCGAGCAGGTTGGCTCTTGGATTGTGAGCTTATCGGATACTCTATCAGGGATAGTGTATCTCTTTCGGTGGGAATTACTTGTCACGCTGTGCGACATGGAATTC
>CAYVLO010000575.1:0-2265 GCA_964452125.1 uncultured Anaerolineaceae bacterium
ATTGAGGAGCTTCGATTCGTGTTATGTAATCCAGAAATCTGAAATACACCCCCAGGATCCTGCCAGAGTCGTGCCCTGGCTCCATATGCCTCTGGAATGCGGCAGCTGGGCGAGGCATCAGACATGCCCTTGCATGGCGGATGTTCCCAGTTGCGACGGATTGTCATCGATCAGGCGTCTCAGAGCTGGTCCTTTGGAATAGCGATTATTCGTCCAGGCGAATCGACAACTCTTTGAGCTGCGCGGTCGACACCGGAGATGGAGCACCGACCATCAGATCGCTGGCGCTCTGGGTTTTCGGGAAGGCCATGACCTCTCGGATGTTTGGCTCGCCGGCCAAAAGCATCACCAGGCGGTCGATACCAGGGGCGATCCCGCCATGCGGGGGCGTGCCATACTCAAAAGCCTCGAGCATGTGGCCGAACTGCTGCCTGGCGTCCTCCACGTCCAGACCGATCAAACCAAAGATCTTTTCCTGGACCTCGCGTCGGTGGATGCGGATACTCCCACCGCCGATCTCATAGTTGTTGCACACCAGGTCGTGCTGCAAGCCACGCACCTTGCCCGGATCGGTGTCCAACAAAGGGACATCGCTTTCGACCGGAGACGTGAACAGGTGGTGGCTGGGATCCCAGCGCTTTTCCTCCTCGTTCCAGGTAAACAGGGGAAAATCGACCACCCAAGCCATGGCCAAGACATCGTCGTCGCGCAGGCCCAATCGATCGCCCAGCTCCACGCGCAGGCGCCCCAACGATTCGGCCACGACGGCCGGTCGATCGGCGACAAAAAGCAACAGGTCGCCCGGCTGTCCCCCCATGCGCTTCACAAGGTCTGCCACGGTGTCCTCGCTCAAAAACTTGGCGAATGAGGAGCGCACCCCTTCTTCCTGGACCGCCAGCCAGGCCAGGCCCTTGGCTCCATAGCCCTTGACAAACTCGGCCAGCTCATCGAGCTGCTTGCGGCTGTATCCACCCAGGCCCTCGGCGCGCAGGCCCTTGACCTGCCCCCCCTCTGCCAGAGTCTGACGAAAGACACCAAAGTCGGTGTCGGCCACCAGATCGCCAATGTCGACCAGTTCCATGCCAAAGCGCAGGTCGGGATTGTCCTTGCCAAATCGGTCCACCGCCTCCCGATAGGTCAGCCGTGGGAAGGGCTTGAAGAGGAGCCTTTTGTCGGTCAATTCCTCCACAATGCGCGTGTACATCTCTTCAACGAGCTGGAGGATATCCTCTTGCTCGACAAAACTCATCTCCATATCCAATTGGGTGAACTCGGGCTGGCGATCGCCCCGCAGGTCCTCGTCGCGAAAGCACCGCGCAATCTGGAAATAGCGCTCATAGCCGGCGACCATCAACAATTGCTTGAGCTGCTGCGGCGATTGAGGCAGGGCAAAAAACTGACCCCGGTGCGTGCGGCTCGGCACCAAATAGTCCCTCGCTCCCTCGGGCGTGCTCTTGGTGAGAATCGGCGTTTCGATCTCGATAAAGCCTCGCTCATCCAGGAAATCGCGCATGAACTTGACGACCCGATGGCGCAGAATGAGGTTGCGCTGCATACGCTCGCGGCGCAGATCCAAATAGCGATACCTGAGGCGAAGGGACTCGGCTTCTCCGGCTTCTCGGTCGATGTAGAAAGGAGGCGTCTTGGAGGTATTCAACACGGCGACCGTCCGAGCGGCGACTTCGATCTCGCCCGTAGCCAGGTCCGGATTTTCGGTGCCCTCGGGCCGACGGGAGACCATACCCGCAATCTGCAAGACCCACTCGCCGCGAGCCTGCTCGGCCATGGCAAAGGCTTCTGGCGCCACGCTCTGATTAAAGGTCACCTGAACCTTGCCCGAGCGATCGCGGAGATTGATAAACAAGACCCCGCCATGGCTGCGATACTGATGGACCCAGCCCGCCAACCTTACCTCTTGCCCCACATGTTTTGCTCGCAGCTCACCACAGCCGTGACTTTTGAACATTGCGGCTCCTCTCTGCCCCCTCACCCTTGATTGCCCGTACAGTACCTTCATGGCCCGGATGTATTAAGACGGGACCGCACGTGCCTTCCCTTCTTGTCCGGCGGATTTCCCTTGGAAGGGTAACCCACTCGGGCAACGGGCGATATAATACAACGGCCTCTCCGAAAAGTCAAGCCGCCAATCTTCCCACCAATGGGTGGGGTGCATTCCAACTTTCTGGGTGACTTTGTTACGCCCTTTGGCTGGTGAGTAGCCATTCTCTGGAGTGCGTGCCTGCCCAGCAGGACGCTTGCTGCCGC
>CAYVLO010000576.1:0-2260 GCA_964452125.1 uncultured Anaerolineaceae bacterium
CGGCACACCGTCTCGCGATTGGTGGGTGCACCGCCCGGCTACATTGGCTACGATGACGCCGGCCAGCTCACCGAGGCCATTCGCCGCCATCCCTTCTCGGTGGTGTGCTTTGACGAGGTAGAAAAGGCTCACTCGGAAGCCGTGAACATGCTGTTGCAGATCATGGAGGACGGGCACCTGTCGGACGCCAAAGGTCGCAAGGTCGACTTTCGCAACACCATCATCTTGATGACCTCCAACGTCGGCGCCGATGTCATCGGTCGCTCCACGGCCCTCGGGTTTACCCGGAGCCGCGACAAGGCCGCGGGCCAGCAAGAAGCGTACGATGAGATGAAGGAAAAGGTCATGGGCGCGCTCAAGCAGATCTTTCGCCCCGAGTTCCTGAACCGTATCGACGCCACGGTCGTGTTCCATGCGCTGACCCCTGAGCACATTAAGGAAATCGTCACCCTCGAGATCGACAAGATCGAGCAACGCATCGGCGACTATGGTCTGAGCCTCAGCCTCACCGAAGCCGCCCGGGCGTACCTGGCCGAGAAGGGCTACGATCCGGCGTTGGGCGCTCGCCCCCTCCGTCGCCTCATCCAAACGGAGGTGGAAGACGCCCTCTCCGAAAGCGTTCTTGCCGGACGGTTTGCAGCCGGGCAACAGGTGGTGGTCGACCTCCAAGACGGCAAGCTCGCCATGGATTCTCAGGAGGAGGCTGAATCACTCTCCGACTCGACCGCCGAGAACGGTCAAGAGTCCGAGACTTTGGAAACGGTCCTCAACTAGGCTGTCTCTCAGCTCTATCCAAGAGGCATTGCCGGTTTCAGTCAAGGGCAAAGATCGATTTCCAGCGATGGGAATCGATCTTTTCGCATCAAACAGGCAGGAGCATCAATGGCCAAAACACGAACCCAGTATATATGCCAATCATGCGGCGCCACCTCCTTGAAATGGGCCGGTCAATGCCGCGATTGCGGCGAATGGAACACCCTCGTGGAGACAGTGATCGAATCGGCGAGAGGCCGGTCTGCATCCGGCCTGCTCGGCCCCACGACTCCGCCCCAGTCTCTGCCCGAGATCGAATCGGATCCTTTTCAGCGCCTGCCGGTGCCGATTGGCGAATTGGCCCGGGTTCTGGGCGGGGGCCTTGTGCTGGGGTCCGTCGTGCTCGTCGGCGGCGATCCGGGCATCGGCAAATCCACGCTCCTGCTCCAGGCTTCGGCCCAGCTCGCCGAAGAGAACGCGCCGGTGCTGTACATCTCGGGCGAAGAATCGGTGCAACAGATCAAAATGCGCGCCAGCCGGTTGGGCTTTCGCCAACCGGGGCTGTACCTGGCCTCAGAGGTCTCGCTGGACCCGATCCTCAGCCATATTGAGCAGATGCATCCCAAGCTGGTCATCGTCGACTCGATTCAATCCATCTCTTCCGACGAACTGGAATCGTCCGCGGGCAGTGTGAGCCAGGTCAAGGCTTGCGCCACAGCGCTGCTGCGCCTGGCCAAAGCCCAGGGCATCCCTATGTTCCTGGTGGGACACGTGACCAAAGCCGGCGCCATCGCCGGCCCCAAGGTTCTGGAACACATCGTAGACACGGTGCTCTACCTGGAAGGCGATCGCTATCACGCCTATCGGCTGTTGCGCAGTGTCAAAAACCGATTTGGCTCCACCAACGAGGTAGGGGTGTTCGAAATGTCCGAACAGGGCATGACCGAGGTCAAGAATCCCTCCGAAGCCTTTTTGGCCGAACGCCTGCCCGATGCCGCCGGCTCGGCCATCGCCGTCACCATGGAAGGCACGCGCCCTCTCCTCGTCGAGATCCAGGCATTGGCCAGCACAACGAGCTTTGGCCTACCGCGCCGCACCACAAACGGTGTGGACTTTAACCGGTTGCTGCTGCTGATCGCCGTCCTTTCCAAGCGGGTGGGACTGCGTTTGTTCGACCAGGACGTGTTCATCAACGTGGTCGGCGGCCTGCGCATCAACGAGCCGGCAGCCGACCTGGCCGTGGCGCTGGCCATCACCTCCAGCTTTCAAAATACGCCTCTCCCCAGCGACCTGGCGGCCATTGGCGAAGTGGGCCTGTCGGGCGAGCTGCGGGCCGTGGGCCACATCGAGCGGCGCCTCAACGAAGCCGCCAAGCTGGGGTTCCGCCGGTGCATCGTCCCGGATACGCGCCGCGGACTGGGCGACCTCCCGGCGGGCCTGCAAGCGCTTCCGGCGCGCTCCCTGTCGGATGCCATTGCCCTGAGCCTGGGTCGCGGCCCAGGCCCTG
>CAYVLO010000577.1:0-2251 GCA_964452125.1 uncultured Anaerolineaceae bacterium
CGCAGCCGGTGGCGGCTATGCCCAGATCGTGCCCATGGAGGACTTTAACCTCCACCTCACTGGCGACATCCACGCCGTAGGTGCAGCCCACAACCTTCTGGCCGCAGCCGTAGACAATCGCATGGCCAAAGAAGCCCGCTGGAGCAGCGACTTTTTGGCCAAGGCCCTCTGCCCCGACGGCACCTATACCCCTTCCATGCGCAAGCGGCTGGAAAAACTGGGCATCGAGTCGGAAAAGCCCTCCGATTTGAGCGATGTGGACAAGGACCGCATGTTCCGCCTGAACATCGATCCCTTCTCAGTACAGTGGCGCCGCGTGGTCGACGTCTCTGATTCGGCCCTGCGCAACATCATTGTCGGCATGGGCGGCGTCAACGACGGCGTGCCGCGCCAGACCGGATTTGACATCACCGTCGCCTCCGAGATCATGGCCGCATTGGCCATGTGCACCGACCTGGCCGACCTCCGCGCCCGCATGGGTCGCATCATTGTCGGCACAAGCAAAAAGGGTGGTCTGCCCAACACCCGCGAACTCGAGCCGGTCACTGCCGAAGACCTGAACGTCGCCGGCGCCATGACTGTCCTGCTCAAAGACGCCATCATGCCCAACCTGATGCAGACCCTGTCGGGCAGCCCTGCCTTTGTCCATTGCGGCCCCTTTGCCAACATTGCCCAGGGCAACAGCTCGATCATCGCCGACAAGATCGCCCTGCGGCTGGCCGATTATGTCGTCACCGAATCGGGCTTTGGCGCCGACTGCGGCATGGAAAAGTTCATGAACCTCAAGAGCCGCTACAGCGGACTCAAGCCCAACTGCGTCGTCCTGGTCTGCACGGTCCGCGCCCTCAAGATGCACGGTGGCGGACCCGCTGTCGTCGCCGGCAAGCCCCTGGACCGGGCCTACGTCGAAGAGAACCTGGAACTTCTCGAAAAGGGCCTGCCCAACCTGTTGCAGCACATTGAAAACGCCCTCAAATTCGGCGTGACCGTGGTTGTCGCCATCAATCGCTTCAAAGATGACACCACTGCCGAAATCGAACTCATCCGCGAGCGGGCGACTGCCACAGGTGCCTTTGCCGTAGCCGAGAGCCGCGTCTGGATGGAAGGCGCTGCCGGCGGCGCTGAGCTGGCCCGCGCCGTGGTCGAGGCCTGCGAGCAACCCAACAACTTCCACTTCCTGTATCCCGACGAGTATTCCATCAAACAGAAAATCGAGACAGTGGCCAAAGAGATCTATCGCGCCGACAGCGTCAGTTACACACCCGAAGCTGAGGAAAAGATCAAGCTCTTCACCGACATGGGCCTGAGCCATCTGCCGCTGTGTATGGCCAAGACCCACCTGTCCTTCACCCACGACCCCAAGATCAAGGGCGCCCCGCGCGGATGGACACTGCCCATCACCGAAGTGCGCGCCAGCGTGGGTGCGGGCTTTATCTTCCCGCTGTGCGGCACCATGCGCACCATGCCGGGACTGCCCACCCGTCCGGCCTTTACCGATGTCGACATCGACGTCGAAACCGGGCTGGTCAGTGGTCTGTTCTAGACCCTGCTCCCTTAACAGATGATGGCGATGGGGAGGAGGAGACTCCTCCCCATCGTCAAATCGGCCGGCTTTTGGAAACCGTGGTGAACAGAATCAAGCATTGCAGCGACTTGACAATCAGCATGTGCAATTTTCAAGGTAGTCAAGTTGTCAGTATCACAACTCTATGCTATAATATGGCCCTGTCTCATAGAGCAAGTACCCGTTAAGCGCGAAAGGACCGCAGGAGGTATTTGAATGGAGAAAGTGACGTTTAGTATACCGGCCATGTGGGCCGACCACCATGTCTTGGCTGTGCGAGAAGCACTGAGCCAGGTCAGCGGCGTCGAAGAAATCGTAGCCAGCGCCATGTACAAGGATGTTCTGATCCAGTACGATCCTTCCACTGCATCCCCCGACGCTCTCAGAAACGCTCTGACCCAAGCTGGCTTTGCCATCGCCCAGACTCCACCTCTTCCCACCCACCCCAAACGCATTGACGACGATTCGGACTGGTTTCAATTTCAGGAACGAATCACCGAAACCGATCTGCGGGATCTGGAGATGTCGGGCGATCATCGCAAGTATTAATCGGGTCTCCAACCCAGCAACCTTGGGCAACATGCCCTAGAAGGAAGGAAATGGAATGTCCAACTATGCGACTGTCACCGCTGATCCGGCCGTCGAACAACTGCTGGAGATAGCCAAAGAGAAAGGGATTGAAACCGC
>CAYVLO010000578.1:0-2250 GCA_964452125.1 uncultured Anaerolineaceae bacterium
GGGGTCTCACCCTCAGGGCGCAAACCAGCCCACCGTCGGCCACTCCCCCTCGCCGCTCGGCAGCGATACGTGCCAGCGGTCGCCATCTACCGCGAGCATCCACGAGTCCTGTCCATAGGCGTACGATCTGTTGGGCAGCGGAACTATGATGGACAAGTCACCATTTTCGTCGGCTAGCACCCCGCCGACATGGAATCCGATTTCCGCCAGGCCCGCACGCAACGCAGGCAGGTCGCCGGCCAGGTCAGGATGGGCGTTGAGGTAAGCGGCCATCCCGGCTCCCGGGTAGAGGATGCCGGGGGCCTCCATGGGAAAGCGCAGTGCGCCGCCTCTCTCGTAGTAGAGATGCGCATACAGGTCCCCGCCCTGCATGGCCGCCACCCCGCGGGCGGCAGCATCCGGGTCCTCTCCGCTACCGTAGCCCTGGAGAAAGGCCCGCGCCAGTTCGCCCAACAAGTCGCCCTCCATGTCTGTGGCCACGGCCTCCATGGCGGGCAGGCCCTCGTCCCCCTGGCCCAACAGCAACAGGGCCTCGGCGCGGCGGAAGGCAGCGTATGCGGCCCAGTCAGGCTCGTCTGTCTCTGGCTGCCAGTCGTCCGCTTCCGCCCGGCGTAGCACCTCCTCATAGCGCGCTATCGCCTCCTCGTACTGCCCGGCGCGAAATGCCTCCTCGCCCTCGTTGGTGAGCCAGCGGAGCCGGTCGCTTGCCGCCGCGGGCAGGCCACCGGAGTTGTGTTCCAGGTCCACCTCCTTCTCGAACAGCACGTACCGGCCGGCCTCTGGGCGCCAGCGCCACACCTGCTGCCCCGGCGGGTGGTTGATCATCTTGTGGTCAAAGCCGTGGCTGTACAGATGGGGATAGGTCAGGACGATCTGGAGACTGCCTTTGCCCGTCGGGTCTGGTTCCAGGGCATAGTCCGACCTCCCGGCCCAGCTCACCAGGTCGGCGGCAAAGATGAGGCGAAAATCCCCCTCGCGCCACTGGAAGGCATTGGGCCGCAGGCGGTAGCTGCTGGCACCTGCGAACATTGACGCAAACAGCACTTCAGGCACACCATCCCCGGTCAGATCCTCCAATTGCACGGCCGGCTTGTCGATTTCGGTCGTTTCCAGGGGAAAGTCGGTCTGGATCGCTTCCAGGTCGGGCGGCAGGGCATAGCCTGCGAACCGGGCCGGACTGCCGTCCTCGTTGACAAAGACCAGCAGGGGCAACCCCATGACCGGGATGCGCACGACGACGTCCCTGGCCCGGTACTCTGGGCCGCCGGTCAGGTCGAGCTCGGTGACGGTGACCGGCCCGCGTTTGGCCTCCATGGGCGTTTCGTTCAGGATCGTCTCCAGGGTTGACGGCTCGCCACCGGCATCCAGCCAACCGGCGATGCTCGGCAGCAGGAGATTCACCACCGGCTGCGCGTCGGTCACGGGCTCGTAGGCAGACAGGGCCTCCTGAGCCGCAGCCAGGGCATCGTCCTGGGCGGCGCTGTCCGCCGCCTCTCTCGTAGCAAAGACCAGCGCCCGGCCGTCGGCCGTCTCCAGCCAGAGTTGCCGCCCATAGAGGTGATAGGCCGTGATGTCGGCCAGCGCTTGCAGGTAGCGGCTCTCCTGCTCCATGAGGCCCTCGGGCTCCAGGCAGGCCATCTTGGTAGACCCCATCGGACCCAGGGTCAGCCCGCTTCCTTCCGCCTGGTAGGCGCCCGAGTATTGGTTGCAGCCCGCCGATCCGGCCATGACGCCGCCCTCGAACGCAGCCGTGATCGCCGTCCCCTCCAGGGCGTCGGTGGTCAGCGGCGCCGGGATGGAAGGATCGGCCTGGGGATTGGGTTCCACAAAGGCCAGCAGCGTCCAGACCGGGCCTTCCAGGCCGGGCAGATCCTCGGGCGGCAGCGGGTCAAAGAGCAGCCTTTCGCCGCGGACCGTCCTCAGCTCCAACCGCCCCTGGTCGATGCGAAAGTGGGCCGTCCAGCCCAGCACCGTCGTATAGTCGCCCTCCTGAACGAGCCGCGCCTCGTCCGGGCAGACGGGCCCCAGCATGGTCATCGAAGGGAATACAAGGCCTTGGCCATCGGCCTGGTAGGTGGCAACATAGTCGCGACACCCGGCGTGCCCGCTGACCGTCTGCGAGCCCTGGTGAAAGGCCAGGGTGATGGCCGAGCCCTCGGCCGGTTCTCGCCCGTCCAGGGAGGCGAGCTGCCAGGCCGTGCCGGGCAGCTCGACAGGGTCGCCCGCCAGGGTCTCTTGCCGGGCGTACAC
>CAYVLO010000579.1:0-2248 GCA_964452125.1 uncultured Anaerolineaceae bacterium
GACAGAACAGACGGTGTTTTGCCTCGGTGGTTTTCTCTCCGACAGGCTGCTAGAGCCCTTTACGTATCGTGCAAAGGATTCCAGACGATTCTGGGGTCCCTACTCCCCCTCCAGAAAGCAAACGATCCCCCGGGCTACGCCCAGCGCCACGTCGTAGCTTCTTTCCGTAAGGAGAGCCCGGTCGGTTCCCATAAAGCCCAACTCGATGATCGCCGCCGGCGTCTGTGGATCGATTTCGCTGAAGGCGTGGTAGGCCGTCATATCGTAGGTAATGCTGTTGCGATGGTATGGCAATCCCGTGGTCTGGGCATACTGATCGATCAGGCAAGCCACCAGGCGATCCTCTTCTTCTGGAATCGCGCTGCCCGACACCCGCGCCACTTTAAAGCCCGAAGCATTGGGTACATTGCAGGCATCGGTGTGGATCGAGACAAAGGCCGCGGCCTGATACCCTGTCAATCGGTCGGAAAACTCGGGCAACAACTCGGCGGCATATCCCTCGTACTGCAAAATGGCCACCACCCGCGCCGCAATATCCAGATTGATGGTGACCTCCTGCAGGCCGTCGTCGCAGACGGCGCCTGAATCGCTCTGCCAATGCCCTGCCACAACCCCCACCCTGAGCGACGGCGGCGCAGGATCTGTCTCTGGAACCGAGGTCGGCGTTGCAGTCTCGGTGGAGTTGGCAGTTGCCGGCAACGCCTGGGCAGCCGTCGGTTCCCAACGGGTAAGCGTTGGTGCAGGGACCGTCGGCTGGCCCCCGGGTGCGCCGCGCGCCAACCAAACGGCATACAGAATGCCAGTCATCACGACCATTGCCATCACGCCCAGCCCGCATCCGGGGCTGCGCCGCACGCGCTGTTCCAACGGCTCCTCGTTCCGCCCGATTTCAAAGAGATCATACCCTCAAGTGCCAATTAAGTCAAACTCGTGCGGCAACGCAATGGCCAATTGCCTGCCGACCTTGGCTGTGTTATAATGCCACAAGCATCATCGGCCTCATTCTACACAGGACGCCGGAGAAACAGGTTCCCATACGCTGCACCACATCAGCGCACGGGACCACGTAAAGGACACACCATGAACCTTGCGAATCTAGCCCGTATCATACGACAGAACCATGCACTGGAACACGCCACAATCCATGTCCTGGGCCGACAATTTCCTCACGCCCAATTAATGGGTCGCAGCACCGTCTCAGGATTCTATATCTATGGCCATCTGAGCACCCAAGAACTCGCCGCCGCAGTGAGCGAAGCCCTCATCCGACTGCAACAGGGAGAGGCGCACTTGGCCGTTCACCCCCGATGTGGCACCAACCTCGCGGTCACGGGGGTTTTGGCCGGCACCGCCGCCTTTGGCGCCACCCTGGGCAAGCCGCACTCGAAACTCGAACGACTACCCCTGGCCATCACCGCTGCCACACTGGCAGCCATCGTCGCCCAACCCCTGGCCCACAGGGTACAGGAGCAGATCACCACCACAGCCGACGTGGACGACGTTCGGATCTCCACCATCGAACGCCAGGAGCGGGGGGGCGTCACAATTCACCACGTGGCGCTGGGGCGGGGGTAAGCGGTGCTCACGATTTTGCACGGCAACGACGAATTCGGCCGCTCTGAGGCGCTCCAGGCGATCCAGGCCTACCACCGCCAGGGAGACCCGTCCATGGCCGACCTCAACACCACCGTCCTCGACGGAAACCGCATCACCCTGGGGGAATTGCGCCATCACTGCGATTCCATCCCTTTCATGAGCGCCACTCGTTTGGTGATCGTCCACGGACTTTTGCAGCGCCTCTTTCCCGATCCGGTCGCCCGGGGGGCCAAAGCCGATACGCCTGCCACCCGAAAGGCATTTGTGAGCGAACTGGAGGACTATCTTGCTCAGTTGCCGCCCACAACCCATCTGGTGCTGTCCGACAACAAACCTCTCCCTCCCACCAACCCGATCCTCAAATGGGCCGCCGCGCAGCCCAGTCCACCCCGGGGAATGGGCATTGCCGGTCGGGTTAGCCTGTTCACATTGCCCAAAGAGGGTGACTTGGCCAAATGGATCGCCACACGGGTAAAGGCCAAAGAGGGGAGTATCGAGCGAGGGGCCGCCGACCTGATGGCTGCCCTCATCGGCGCCGATCTGAGGTTAATCGACCAGGAAATCGAGAAACTGCTCCTCTACACCCAGGGGAACGCTATCACCACCGAAGCCGTTCAACTGCTGGTGAGCCGGGCGCGCGAAGCCGGGATCT
>CAYVLO010000580.1:0-2246 GCA_964452125.1 uncultured Anaerolineaceae bacterium
CGCTTTCTTAATCAGGCATCATTATCGCAGTGATATTGTAAATGCGGTCGCCCTGTTTCAGCGGAGCCAGATCTTGATAAAAAACAGGGTCTATGGTATACTAGACGCGTACACCGGCTTGGGGATGAAATGGTCTCGACAGGGGAGGCTGAGCCGGAACTGCAAGCCGAGGAGCCTGAATCGCGTTAAAAACGGGCAAAAACACAAGTGCCAAACAGCGCACACCTGCTTTCGCTCTTGCTGCCTAGGCAGTAAAGGCAAAGCATGACCGCACGACGGTCACGTCCATCCTCTCCCGCTCCCGGGGGAGAGACTGATGGGCGTCAACAATCCGGGGGTGCACTCCCATCGACGCCGATACATGGGACCACAGGCGGGACTCACAAGCCCCGCATCGGCTGGCTCAAGCAGTAGCCTGTTGATCGGCGGCTGCTTGCGCGAGATCCAAATGGTCAACTAAGCTTGTAGTATGTTCCCGTTCGAATCTTCTGGACGCGGGTTCGACTCCCGCCATCTCCACCTCAGGGGAGTAGAAGGAATTCTGCTCCCCTGTTCTGTTCATCGGTTTTCCGAACGACGAAACCGGGAAAGGGAGCGCGCTATCCGCGAGACACCAGGGTTCTGAGCATCCGGGCGCATGTACACTTTGGGGGAGCGCCAGGGCAAACATCCTTTTCGCCACGAATTGCACGAATTCCACGAATTTCTCTCGCCGGTTTTCGTGCCAATTCGTGAAATTCGTGGCAGATCGGCAATATCCCCCCAACTGTTACATACGCCCTGAGCATCCGGGAGGGAACGATGACTTCAGAGATCACACACGTCGTCAAACGGACGGGCGCGGTGGTTCCGTTCAACGCCGATCGCATCACCAACGCCATCTACCGGGCAGCCGTGGCTGTGGGGGGCCGCGATCGGGAAACAGCCGAGCGCTTGGCGCAACAGGTTGTGAGCCTGCTCAAAGAGAGAACGCCGCCCGGCCAATACCCCACCGTCGAAGAGATCCAGGACCTCGTAGAAAAGGTCTTGATCGAAAACGCCCACGCCAAAGTGGCCAAGGCCTACATCCTCTACCGGGAGGAACGGGCCCGGCAGCGCCGCGAAAAGGCAGCACGCGGCTATCGCGAAGCGAGCAACATCCCCTGGCGCAAGATCTATGAGGTGCTCACCTGGTCGCTGGATCACCACCTGTACAGCGTCGACTGCCTGAACCAACGCATCGCCCGGGGCGAATTTGCCCACATCGTGCAAGAGGCCGACCGAGCCTACGAAGAGGACATTGACACAGCCGCCCAGATGATCGCCGACCGCCGCCAGGAAGTGAGACTGGTGATGATCGCCGGACCTTCCTCGTCGGGAAAAACCACGACCACGATCAAATTGGGGCAGCGGCTGTCCAGGAGCGGCCTGAGCCTGGTGCCCCTTCACGTAGATCATTATTTCTTTGATCTAGACCTTCACCCCAAAGACGAGTTCGGCGATTTCGACTTTGAGACTCCCCAGGCCCTGGATCTCGAACTGATCAACCAGCACCTGACCCGCCTGATCGATGGCGAGGAGGTGCGCATCCCCTTCTACGATTTCAAAACCGGAAAACGCACCAACGACGTCACACCGATGCAAATCGGCCCCAACGACCTCATTCTGATCGATAGCCTCCACGGGCTCTATCCCCCCATGACCGAGGACGTCGATGCGGCCCAAAAGTTTTTGCTCTACATCGAGCCGTTGCTCCAAATGAGGGGACCCGATGGGCGTATGATCCGCTGGACCGACCTGCGCCTGATGCGCCGCATGGTACGCGACGCCAACCACCGCGCCTACGCCCCCCAGCGCACGCTGGAACATTGGCACTATGTGCGGAGCAGCGAAATGCGCAACATCATCCCCTATGCCAACAGCACCGACTATATCATCAACGGCGCCCTTTCCTACGAGCTACCCGTGTGGCGGCGCAGGCTGCTCGGCCATTTTGCCCAATGGGTGCAGGACTATGAAGGCGATCCCTTGCGCCAGGATGCTTTTCAACGGGCCAAAAGGGTACACGACCTTCTTTCAGCCGTAACCGAGATTGACGAAAAAGAGGAGCAGGCCATTCCGCCCACCTCCCACCTGCGCGAGTTCATCGGCGGCAGCGTTTATGACTATTAGCCAGTAGCAAGTGAGGGGCGCATGTACAAGTCGGGGGAGCGCTAGCAGCCTGTCGGAGAGAAAACCACCGAGGCAAAACACCGTCTGTTCTGTCA
>CAYVLO010000581.1:0-2231 GCA_964452125.1 uncultured Anaerolineaceae bacterium
CAGCGAACGCTCCACACGCCAAAATTAGAATTGCTGGCACCCCCGAACAGAGACTAGACACACACCCCAGGACCTGTTATAATGGGCCTGTCCTCGCAGAGGACCAATCGACAGACAAGTCTGATAGATGAGGCGACAGCTCCATGTCTGAAATCGTCACAATTTCCGATCTCTCGGTGAGTTACAACGGCGCCCTCGCGCTGGAAGCGATCAGCTTTCACGTCCATGGGGGCGAGCGGGTCGCCATTGTCGGACCTAACGGCGCCGGCAAGAGCACCCTCTTCAAGGCCATGGTGGGCCTGCTGCCCACCCGCGCCGGGCGCATCGACACCGGCGGCGAAGTGGGCTATGTCACCCAGCGCTCGGTGGTCGATTGGGGCTTTCCGGTCACCGTCCACGACGTGGTGATGATGGGTCGCGTGGGCAAGATCGGCTGGCTGCGCTGGCAGCGCGCCAGCGACCGCGAGATCGTTCAGCGCTGTCTGGCCCAGGTGGGGATGGGGCCCTTTGCCAACCGCCAGATCAGCGAGCTTTCGGGCGGTCAGCAGCAACGGGTGTTTATCGCCCGCGCCCTGGCCCAAGAAGCCACCATCCTGTTGATGGACGAGCCCTTTAGCGGCGTCGACGCCCCCTCTCAGGAGGCCATCCTGGAGATCCTCGACCGGCTGCACGACCAGGGAGTCACCATGCTGGTCTCTACCCACGATCTGAACCTGGCGGTGGAGCGTTTCGACCGGTTGGCGCTCCTCAATCGCCGCCTCATTGCCTACGGCGAGCCGCGGCAGGTGGTCACCCCCGAGGCGTTGGCCGCGGCCTATGGCGGGCAGGCGGTGTGGCGCGGCGACGACTATGCCATGGTCCTGGGCGATATTGGCTGCTGCGGCGGGGAGGGCCATCACCATGATTGATCTCTTTCAGACCCTTCTCCAGCCCCTGGGCTACCCCTTTATGGTACGGGGCTTGCTGGCTGCGCTGATGGTGGGCACGCTGTGCGCCGTGGTGGGCAGTTTCGTGGTGCTGAGGGGCATGGCCTTTTTCGGCGATGCCCTGGCCCACGCTATCTTGCCCGGCGTGGTCATCGCCTATCTCTTGGATGCTAACCTGATGTGGGGCGCGCTGGTTATGGGCGTCGTGACGGCGCTGGGCATTGGCTACCTGAGCCGCAGCGGCGAGATCAAGGAGGACACGGCCATCGGCGTGATCTTTGCCGCCAGCTTTGCCCTGGGCGTGGCCCTGCTATCGACGGCCCAGAGCTATAGCGTCGACCTGACCCACATCCTTTTTGGCAACGTGTTGGGGGTGTCGTCCCTCGATCTGTGGATCACGGCGGGGCTGGGTGTGGTGGTGTTGCTCACGGTGGTGCTGCTGTACAAAGAGCTGCTGGTGGTCTCGTTCGATCCCATCCTGGCAGCCACCCTGCACCTGCCCTCGAACCTTTTGGAATACCTGCTGTTGGTGCTCATCGCCCTGACGGTGGTCGTGTCGATTCAGACGGTGGGGGTGGCGCTGACGATGGCCATGTTGGTCACGCCTGCAGCTACGGCCTACCTGCTCACCCGCCGCCTGTGGCACATGATGATCGTGGGCGCCGCGATCGGCGCCGTGTCCTCGGTGATCGGCCTCTATCTGTCCTTCTATGTGAATGTGGCCTCGGGCGCGGCGATGGTATTGGTCTCGACGGTCTTTTTCCTCCTGGCCTTTCTGTTCGCCCCCGGGCGCGGCGTTGTGCCGGTGCGTTGGCGAGGTCGGTCGTTGAGTGGGGGCCAGTAAGGGCGAGGCATTGGCCGCGCCTACCTTGGGCGCCGATGGTTGGGGCGGCCTGCGGCGGGCGAGGCATTCCCAGCAAAACCGGTCCGGGGCGGCGCTTTGCACTCGGTGGCACAGTCTATGGGACGCGCAATCCCCACCGGGAATGCCGTCGCCCCTACAAGGGGCTTTCGGGAGGGGGCCGGTAGGGGCTCGGCATGCCGCGCCCGGACTGCCCACATGGTCGGAATGTTTGCGGGGTGCGCCCTTGCAGCCCAGCATCAAATGCGTTGCCCGGTCGAGATCCGGTTGCACGGAGGGCGACCCAGCCCGGTCGATCTCAGCAGGCCTGGCCTTATTTGCTGGTGGGGCATTCGTGAAATTCGTGCAATTCGTGGCTGGACCCGATGGGCCCCCGTGTCTGCACGGCGTCCTCGAGGGCGGCATGCAGACGGTGACGGGTACGGGCGACGCATGCGTCGCCC
>CAYVLO010000582.1:0-2229 GCA_964452125.1 uncultured Anaerolineaceae bacterium
TACCGGGCAGAGCTGTACGACAAGCTGAAATCGTTGTGACCATGTCCCAAGACGCGGCTCCCGCCATCCAATTGCAGCGCGTGGTCAAATCCTTCGGCCACCAGGTCGCCCTTCGGGGGGTTGATCTGGAGGTGGCCCAGGGGCAATTCCTGGCTCTCTTTGGTCCCAACGGCGCTGGCAAGACGACGCTGATGCGCATCGTGGCCTCGCTGGCGCGGCCCAGTTCGGGCATGGTCCGGGTGCTGGGCCAGGACCTGAGCAAGGCAGCGACGGGTGGGCGCCGTCAAATTGGCCTTATTGCCCACAATCCGCTGCTGTATGGCGACCTCACGCCCGACGAGAACCTGCGCTTTTTCGCCCGGATGTACGATCTGGAGGATGCCGCAAGCCGCATCGATGCTGTGCTGGAGCAGGTGGGGCTGGCTGCCCGGCGGCGCGATCCGGTTCGCACCTTTTCGCGGGGAATGGTGCAGCGGTTGGCCATCGCCCGGGCCATCCTCCCCGACCCGGTCATCATGCTGCTGGACGAGCCCTATACCGGCCTGGATTTGCAGGCGGCCGATATGCTGCGCTCGGTGCTGCAAGAGCTGGCGGCTTCCAGCCGGACGGTGATCCTCACCACGCACAATCTGGAGCAGGGGTTGGAGATGTGCGATCGGGCGGCGATCTTGAACCGGGGCAAGATCGCCTGGCAGGGCGAGCGATCGGGCCTCGATCTGGAGGGCATGAAAGAGATCTATCGTGAGGTTACGCGCAACACGGGCCGTGGGGAGCGTGGTGCGGCGCCATGAGCTACGCAAAAAAGATCCTGGCGATTGTGTGGAAGGACGTGGTGGCCGAGCTTCGCACCAAAGAGATGTTCAGCGCCATGTTTGTCTTTGCCGTGCTGGTGATCGTGATTTTCAACTTTGCTTTCGATCTACGGGTCAGCGGCGAACGGGTGCGACAGGTGGCGCCGGGCGCCCTTTGGGTGGCCTTTGCCTTTGCCGGCATCCTGGGCTTGAACCGGGCCTTTGTCATGGAAAGGGAGGGCGGTTGCCTGGAAGGGCTGCTGTTGGCTCCGGTCGATCACACCGCCATCTATTTTGGCAAGATGTTCTCGACTGTCCTGTTCATGTTGGTCGTCGAGGCCATCACCCTGCCGATCTTTACCGCCTTTTTCGGCGTCAACCTGTTTGACCTGAGGCTGGCGCTCATCGTTCTGATGGGGACAGTGGGCTTTGCTGCGGTGGGCGCCCTTCTGTCGGCGATGACGGCCCAGACCCGGGCTCGGGAGGTGCTGTTGCCGATCCTGCTGCTGCCGGTGGCGACGCCGGTGCTCATCGCCGCCGTCAAGGCCACAGCCGGCATCCTGGATGGCCAATCGATGGCCGAGCTTGCCCGTTGGTTTCAGCTTTTGCTGGCCTACGATCTGATCTTTCCGGCCGTGGCCTTTATGACCTTTGACTTTGTGGTCAAGGAATGATCCGGTCGGGTCTACACGCACGGGGATAGAGGGAGATTGATGAACGGACGAAATGACAAGATCCTGATCGCGCTGACGGCCCTCAGTGCTGTCTTGATGATGGCGGCCCTGTATCTGGCTTTGATGGGCGCCCCCAGCGCCAACCTGCAGAGTGAGACGGGCCGCTATGCCCAGCGCATCATCTATTTCCACATCTCTACGGCTTGGGTCGGCTTCCTGGCCTTCTTTATGACCTTTGTCGGCGGTGTGGGCTACCTGCGCTCTCAGGCGCGCCGATGGGATATTTTGGCCCTGTCGTCGGCCGAGATCGGCACGGGTTTTATGCTGGGGGTGCTGGTGAGCGGCTCGATCTGGGCCAAACCGGCCTGGGGCGTGTGGTGGATCTGGGACGAACGCCTGACCATCTCCCTCATCCAGTTTCTGGTCTATGTGGGCTATTTGATGCTGCGCAGCGCCGTGGAGGACCCCACGCGACGGGCGCGATTCGCGGCGGTCTATGGTGTGGTGGCCTTTATCTCGGTGCCCATCAACTTTATTGCCATTCGGCTGTGGCGCACTCAGCACCCCCTCATGTTCGGCACCGAAGGCGGTGGGCTGGGGCCCAATATGATGTTTGCTTTTTTCTTTTGCCTGGCGACGTTCACGGTCTGGTACGTGACGTTGATGGGGCACCGCATCCGGTTGGAACAGCTCCGCGACCAGGCCGAGGCGATCAAACAGACATTCATGGACTAGCCGGTCAACTGGGATGAGGTGGGCCGGTA
>CAYVLO010000583.1:0-2226 GCA_964452125.1 uncultured Anaerolineaceae bacterium
CAATTTTGCGGCAGCAAGCGTCCTGGCGCTTCGCGCCAGGCACGCACTCCAAAGTCAATTTTCTCAATCAGGCATCATCATTTCGCACTGAGAAGTCCTTTTTTGGAGTGCGCAAGCAAGCTTGCGCAGCAATTTTGCGGCAGCAAGCGTCCTGGCGCTTCGCGCCAGGCACGCACTCCAAAGTCAATTTTCTCAATCAGGCATCATCATCGCAGCAAAACTGCAAATGCGTTTGCCCTATAGTACTATTGACCTAGAATGAAGGAGCAACCCATGACCGAATCCCATCCCCTGGTGCAACTGGCGCGGCAGTCCCTCGAAACCTACGTGCGCACTGGGAAACAGATCCCTGTACCACAGGACTTGCCGCCTGAACTGGCACGGCGCGCCGGCGCCTTTGTGACGCTCCATCGCCACGGACAACTCCGGGGCTGCATCGGCACCATCCAGCCCGTGTGCGCGACGGTGGCTGAGGAGGTCATCCGCAACGCCGTCTCGTCGGCGTCGCGGGACCCACGGTTTGCTCCCGTCCGCGAAGACGAGCTGAACGATCTTGAGATCAAGGTGGATGTGCTAAACGAGCCGGAACGGATCGACAGCGAGGATCAACTGGACCCCAAGCGCTATGGCCTGATTATCCAGTCGTTGAGTCAACCCTGGAAACGGGGGCTCCTGCTCCCCAATCTGGAGGGAATCGACACAGTCGAGTCGCAGGTCTATTGGACGCGATACCACAAGGCAGGCATCACCGATCCCGACGAGCCGGTCGAAATGTATCGTTTTGAAGTAACCCGCTTGACCTGAACTCAGCGCCGGCGCAGCAGGCAAGAGGGATTCAACTCTCTGTGGCGTCGGAGGAACACAGGACCACCCCGGCGCGGCTCGGCAGGCGCACACCTTCCAGGCGTCCCTGCGCAACGACCAGGCGCTGGTCCGACCAGGGATCGCGAAACTCGGTCCCATCCGCGACATAGTCTTTCACCGGCACGGCGACCGTCACAGGTCGCCGTCCGCTGTTCATGAACACCAGCACGGTTTCCCCGGCCCCCTGCCGCCCATAGGCCACCACCCCATTCCCCGCATACAGCCAGCGGATGTCGCCGCGCCGCAGGGCCGGATGCGCGTGCCGGAGCGCAATGCAGCGCCGGACGAAGGACCGCAGATCGGAATCCCAGCGACTCTCCTCCCAAGGGAAGGTGCCGCGGCAATCGGGGTCGTGGCGGCCCTCCAATCCGATCTCGTCCCCATAGTAGATACAAGGGGCGCCCGGATAGGTCATCTGCAGCAACGTCGCCAGGCGATAGGCGGAATCATCGCCGCGGGCCAGGGTCTTGAATCGGGGCGTGTCGTGGCTGCCCAGGAGGTTGAACTGAACCTGGGTCACCGCCTCGGGATAGAGGCCCTGGATGCGCTGCATCTCGGCGGCAAAGCCCACGGCATCGAGGGTGTCGATCTCGTGGTAGCCGGTGCGGGCCACCTCCGACCGCAACAGGTTATCGCCCACCAAAAAGCCCAAAGCCGCGCGCGTGAACAGGTAATTCATCACCGCATCGAACTGGTCGCCCTGTAGCCAGCGCCGGGCGTCGCCCCAGATCTCACCCACCAGGTACGCCTCGGGATTCAGGGACCGTACCCGCCGCCGGAACTCTTGCCAGAACGCATCGTCGTCGATCTCGGAAGGCACGTCAAGCCGCCAGCCATCGATGCCAAACTCGATCCAATGGCAGGCCACGTCCCACAGGAACTCGCGCACAGCAGGCGTCGCCGTGTTCAGCTTGGGCAACGCGGGCAGATCCCACCAGGCCCGATAGCCATGTTTTCCCTTGGGGGCGTCGTAGGGGCGCAGCGGATATTGATCGATGATAAACCAATCGATGTAGGGCGAAGCCGCCCCGTTTTCCAGGATGTGGTGGAATTGGAAGAAACCACGGCTGGCGTGATTGAACACACCGTCCAGGATGACCCGCATGCCCCGGTCGTGAGCGCGATCGAGCAGCAGGCGCAGGGCCCGATTGCCACCCAGGATGGGATCCACCTGATAGAAATCGTGGGTGTGGTAGCGGTGGTTGGCGGCCGACTGAAAGATGGGATTCAAATAGAGGGCCGTGATGCCCAGATCGGCCAGATAGTCCAGCCGCTCGGACAGTCCCACCAGATCGCCCCCCTTGAAGCCATAGGTTGTGGGCGGGCTGTCCCAGCTCTCCAGATTGGAAGGTTTGGCCACCC
>CAYVLO010000584.1:0-2222 GCA_964452125.1 uncultured Anaerolineaceae bacterium
GAGGGAACCGCCGAAATCGGGGATGAGGACCTCGACCGTGGCCGATGGCAGGCGCCGGCGCACCGCCCCGATGACCGCGGCAAAGTGGCGGCTTCCCCCATCGGGCAGGTCGTCTCGCGTCACAGAGGTGATGACCACGTGGCGCAAGCCCAATTGGGCCGCTGCTTGGGCCACCCGCTCGGGTTCGTGGGGATCCGGGGGCGAGGGGCGACCGTGGTCGATGGCGCAGAACCGGCAGCCGCGGGTGCAGTGTTCGCCCAGGATCAGAAACGTGGCCGTGCCCTGGGCAAAACATTCGGCCAGGTTGGGGCAACGCGCCTCCTGGCAGACGGTATGCAGGCCACAGTCCTCCAAAAGGCCCTCGACGCCTTCTGCCGCTCTTTCGGCCTGGGCCGACAGCCGCTGCCACAGCCAGGGGGGCTGGGAGTTTGTCCTCCCGTTCCCATCCGGGGGTGGGAACAGAAGCAGCGGTAGGGCCTCCAGGGCCGGGTCCTGCCAGCGTACCGGACGGTCAAACACCTCGGCAAAGTTCTGCACGAACTGCCGGGTGACCTGGGCCAGGTCGGGCCGGAATCCCAGCTCCCGCTCCATGGACGTGGTGCCCAGGTCGGCGATGCCGCAGGGAATCAGCAGGCCAAAATGGGCCATCTGGGGCGCAACGTTCAGAGCCAGTCCGTGGCGGGTGACCCCGTCGGACACAGCCAGGCCCAGCGCCGCGATCTTGGCATCGCCGACCCACACGCCGGGATGCTTCTCCAGGCGGCCGGCGTGCAGGCCGTAGGTCTGCAACAGGCGAATGACCACCTCTTCCAATTGCTCGACAAATCGGTGCAGGCCGCTGCCGGGCGCCCGAAAGATGGGGTAGGCCACCAGTTGGCCCGGCCCATGATAGGTGGCCTTGCCGCCCCGGTCGGTGGATACCACCTCGATGCCTTCCCGTCGCAGGCGTTCGACGGGCGCCAAGAGATCCTCCCATCCGCCGCCCTGGCCCACCGTGATGACGGGCGGATGTTCCACCAGGAGCAGCAGGTCGCCCACATCGCCGCGCGCCCGTGCCGCCGCCAGCGACTCTTGCAGGCGGCAGGTCGGTTCATAGTCCCTTTGCCCCAGTTGAAAGACCGAGATTGGTTCCGTCAGAGTGTCCCTTCTTTCTGGAGTGCGCAAGCAAAGTGTGCGCGTTCTGCGCGACGCCAAGGCGCCGCACTCCAAATGTCGCCGAACCGGGCGGCAACCCCTACGAATCGGTGAACCCGAGCAGGCCTGGCAGCTCGGCCAGGCTTTTGATCCGCGCGACGTCCATAGCCTGCCAGTGATCGTGGCGGTCGATCAGGATGGCGGATAGGTTGACCGCCTGAGCGCCCCGGATGTCATCGTCCAGATCGTCCCCCACATAGAGGATCTCTTCTCGGGGTACGCCCGCCCGTTGGATGGCCAGCTCAAAGATGGCGGGATCGGGCTTTTCCAATCCCACCAGACTGGAGACGACGAAAAAGTCAAAGTAGCCGTGGATGCCATGCTGGCGGAGCGTGTCTTCCAGGTGGGGGGGAAAGTTGGAGAGCACGCCCAGCCGCAGCCCGCGGGCGCGGAGCCGGTCCAGGGCCGGCTCCACGTCGGAGAACAGGGGCATAAAGCCCTCGCGGAGGATAAAGCGGTCGTACAGGTCGCTCGCTGCTTGCTCTCGGTCGCCGGGAACCCCCAGCTCTTCCAGCAAGCGCCAGTAGACCCAGGTCATGCTGGCCCGGTACTGCTCGTCGTTGCTGGCCCGGCGCATGCCCTGGCCCTTTTTGTCGGTCCATTCGGCCGCCAATCCGACAAAGGCCCGATGGACGTCATCCACGGTCACGGGATGCCCCATCTCCTGGCAGGCCTGGGCAAACCGCTTCTGAAAGCCCAATCGATCGGGGTAGCCCAGCAGGGTGCCGTTTACGTCCAGGAGGATGACGCGGACGGCGGTGAATCCCCGGTCTACCATTTGGGCATGTGCAACGATCGCTTTTCCACGTCCATCGCTGCGTCGACCAGCGCTTCACCCACCGAGGGGTGGCGCGGGATAAAGTCCATCAGCTCGTGGATGGTGGCTTCGGCCATCATGGCTACGACCACGGCGTTGATCAGGTCCACGGCCCCGGGGGCGACCATGTGGGCGCCCAGGATCTTGCCGTATTTCTTGCAGGTGATGATCTTTAGCTCGCCCGCCGTCTCGTCCAGGATCATGGCATAGG
>CAYVLO010000585.1:0-2217 GCA_964452125.1 uncultured Anaerolineaceae bacterium
GGCGTCGGCCCGGCTTGCGTCGGGATCGGCGCGCAGTTCCAGCGTGACCTCGACCACCTCGCTGTAGGGCACGAGGGTCACCTGGGCATGGGGGATCGACACGGCCGCCATGCCCACCACAAAGCCCAAAAAGAGCAGGAACAACAGCACGCCCAACACTCGCCCAGCCCACAGGATAAGGGTATCCCCATAGCCAATGTCGCCTCGACCGGCCCGCAGGCCGTCGACGCGGGCCGCCGCGGCCTGGTGGGCCGCCGAACGGCGCGGCGCCCGTAGGCTCCAGCGGCCCCGCCGGCCGCGGCGGATCGACGACAAAACCGGCACCCCCTCCTCGCCGGCCATGTGCCGGGTGCGACTGTCGCGGGTCACCAGAGCCACCTGCAACGCCAGGTTCACGGCATAGCGCCGCAACACCCGCAGGTTGATGGGGTTATGAAAGACCTGATTGCCCTTGGGCACCACGAGCAACACCTGCTTGGCCTGCGCCCCTTCCAACAGCTCGCGGACCGCGGGCAGATCGTCTTCAACTTCGAGATAAATCACCTGCTGCATGGATTCTCAGCCTATCGCATTGAATTGGGCCCCCACCAAGGGATCGCCGCCCATCCGGGCAGCCGCCCCGCGGGGACCTACTATTCCGAGCAAAGCTCTGTCAGAAGGCGCGCCGGTCGGTCGGCGCGCCGCACCTGCGGCCCCGCCAGGGCCGCCAGCGCCAGGGCCGGCACGTCGCCGGCGCCTTTGCCCCGGTCGGTCAAATTGATCACGCCGGGGACGTCGGTGGGGCGCATGGCCTGCACCTCGGGATAGCGCGCAAATTGGAGCCGCTCGCTCCAGGCCAGGGCGCCCAGGGATTGTACGATCTCGGGTAGGACGCTGCTGCCGCCCAAGAGATAGATTTTCGAAGGCAGCGATTCGCCGCCCACCTCCTCCAACCGAACCAGTGTGGCCTCGATGTCGTCAAACCAGGCGCGCAACACGGGATAGACCACCTCCTGCACCTGGGCGCGCCCCTGCTCGTCCAGCCGCCCTTTGGCATAGGCCCGCTTGAGCCGCTCAGCCTGATCCGAGGTCAGGCGCCATTTGAGGGCCAGGGCCTGAGACAGCGATTCACCCCCCAGGGGGAAGGAACCGACCGCCAGCGGCCGGCCATTGCGCCACCAGGTCAGGTCGGTGGCCGCGCCGCCCACATCGATCATCAAACCCTGAGAGCTGTGGGCCGCGCACGCCAGAGCCAGGGGCATCGGCTTGAGCCACAGGGTCGAAAATTCGAGCTGCCGCGCCACCGCCTGCCAAGCTGCCACCCAGTCCACACGGCACAGCGAGGCAAAGACCGTGGCGCCCATCACCTGGGCGCGAAACCCCACCGGATCGGTCACCCCGCGCCCATCGATGGTCAGGGCGACGGGCACGCTTTCCAGCAGGACCCAGTCCTCCTCGCTCTGCTGCCGATCCCCGGGCAGGGTATCCCACAGGCGGTTGACCACCAGCCGCAGCGCCCGGCCCAACAGCGCCTTGAGTTCCCTCTCGTCGATGGGGCGCTCGGGCCGCGACCGGCCATGCTCCAACGACCAGGACCGCCCCCAGAGTTGAGAGGCCGGCACCCCCACCAGCATCTTGTCGGGCATCAACCGGCGGTCGGCGCGGGTCAGGGCCATGTCCTCGGCTTCGGCCAACAGATCCTGGCATATTTCCACCCGGCCTTGCTTGTCGGCCTCGGCCCCGGGCCAGCGGCGCTCGGCCCAGCCCCACACTTTGGAACGGCCGTCGACGACCTCTACCACCAGGACGCGCAGGGTCGTCCCACCGGGGACAAAGACCCCCAAGTGGGCCGATTCGGGGGCGCTGTCACGCTTGCCCCGTTTCGCGATTCGGTCGTACAGGTTCCCCAGCATCCGTTATCCTCGCCCGGCCCGTGTCCGTCACCCCCGCGGAAGCGCCTGTGTACCCACAGGCTGCATCCATCCTTTGTCTCAAGGGTATGGACCCCCGCTTGCGCGGGGGTGACAACCCTTTTCGTCATTCCCACGCAAGTGGGAATCCATGAGCCCGCCGCCCTGCTCGCGCGGGATCGCCAGATCCCGCGCCCTATCCATCCACGTAGGGCCGCCCCTCGCGGGCGCCCTATACGCTATCCCGCCCGCAGGGTCCACGCCTCCGAGAGGCCTGGCCCCAAATTCGTAAAATTCGTGCAATTCGTGGCTGGCCTTGCGGCCTATG
>CAYVLO010000586.1:0-2200 GCA_964452125.1 uncultured Anaerolineaceae bacterium
TCTGATGCTTTTGGCCGAACCGTAGGTTGACGTTTTCCATATTGAGAATTGCTGCCCCCCTCGCATCCCTGTTTGGGTTTCACCCCTTTCTGTAGTATAATGGGCGATGTGGGGGCAGTCGCACGATCGGTCAGGAACCCTTCGCATTCACCTGTTGTATGCCTCTGTCCCGGGGAGCAACACATTGCTGCGTCGAGACCAAAAGGGCCTTGTAACCTACCACTTTGAGAGCTTGCCTGTCGATTGCCTGGTCCATGCGGTTTTCACCCGTCTGGGTGGGGTCAGTGCCGCACCATGGGCAGCCTTGAACGTGGGTCACACCGTAGGCGATGATCCTCAGGCCGTCACCGAGAACCATAACCGCATTTATGTCCACTTGGATTTAGGGGCCGGGCAGGTGGTGACGCCCAACCAGGTCCACGGCAACCATGTGGCGCGGGTGGGCACGGACGAGGGAGGCCAAACCATCGCGGCTACCGATGGCCTGGTAACCAACACCCCGGGGTTGGGCCTCTTGCTTCGCTTTGCCGATTGCCAACCGATCCTCCTGTACGATCCAATCCGTCACGCGCTGGGTCTCATCCACGCTGGGTGGCGTGGCGTGGCCCAGGCGATCGCCCGTCGGGCCGTCGAAACCATGCAGGCCCAGTTTGGCTCCCGCCCCCGAGACCTCCTCGCTGGACTGGGGCCGGCCATCGGCCCCTGCTGCTATACCGTGGGCGAGAATGTGGCCGCAGCCATGGGCTATGTGCTGCCCGATTGGGAAAAAGCCCTGGAAGCGGAAGGTGAGGGCCAGACCTGGAAACTGAATCTATCGGAGGCCAACGCCCAATTGCTCAAGGCAGCGGGCGTGCGCAAAATCGAACAGGCGGGCTTGTGCACCTCCTGCCACACCGACGAGTTCTACTCTCACCGCGCCGAGCAGGGCCAGACGGGTCGATTTGCCGCCGTCGCCTATTTACTTCCCCGAGACGCGCCGGGTGGTCGCTGGGAAGCCGAGAGCCTCTCGGCGGAAACAGATACAGACGATCTGCGGGCCTATTCGCTCAACCCGCCGGGGTTCCCCGGGTTCGGCGAATCGTCGGGAGGTCGCCAATGAATTCCTTGCAGGAACGACTCGATTCGGTTCAAACCCAGATCGCTGCAGCTGCGCTGCGAGCCGGGCGCGACCCTGGCGAGGTGACGCTGGTCGCGGTGACCAAAGGACATCCGGTCGACACGCTGCAACAGGCCTACGAACTGGGCGTACGCCACATGGGGGAAAACCGGGTGGAAGAGGCCGGGGAAAAGGTGCCGTGCCTGCCCAACGATGTGACCTGGCACATGATCGGCCATCTTCAGAGCCGCAAGGCAGGGCGCGCGCGAGCCCTCTTTCGGTGGATCCATTCTGTCGATAGCCTCAAGCTGGCCCAGCGGTTGAATCGGCTGGCCCAGGAAGAGGATCCCCCCCTGCCCATTCTGCTGGAATGCAATGTATCGGGCGAACAGGCCAAATATGGGTTCAATGCGAACCGCTGGACCGAGGATGAGATCCAACGAAAAGCCCTTTGGTCAGAAGTCGAAACGTGCGTCAACCTGCCTTTTCTGCAGATCCGTGGGCTGATGACCATGGCCCCCATTGTTTCAGACCCTGAAGAGGCCCGGCCTGTGTTCGCCCGACTCCGCCAGTTGCGCGACGAGCTTGCCAAGGATTTTCCCCATACCAACTGGCGCGAATTGTCCATGGGTATGACCGATGATTTCGAGGTCGCCATCGAGGAGGGAGCCACCCTGGTACGCATCGGCCGGGCCATCTTTCGCCCGGAGCACCCCACCTGGCGTTAGAAATTGCGGGCTCTGCCCGCTTGGAGTTGATGTGTTATGTCTATATTGATTACAGTTGTGTCGCTCACCATCCAGATCTATTCTTTTCTGATCTTGATCCGGGTTCTCTTGTCGTGGGTCAATCCCGATCCCTACCGCCCGACCATCGATCATCCGATCGTCCACACGTTGAACCAGATCACCGATCCCTTTTTGGAACCTTTTCGGCGTATCATTCCCCCTATCGGGGGCGCCATTGACATCAGCCCCGTCGTAGCGCTGATCGTCCTGGATATCGTGCGCCGCATCCTCGTCTCCTTCCTGGCAAGCCTTTAGGTGGCAGCCTAGCAGCCTGTCGGAGAGGGTTGTCATTCTGAGGAACGGAGGCGGCAAAGCC
>CAYVLO010000587.1:0-2199 GCA_964452125.1 uncultured Anaerolineaceae bacterium
ACTCCCGGTCGGACAACGTCTCGTGGGGTAGCTTATTGGAATCGGCCCCTATCTCAAGGGCCAGTTTTTCGGCAAGGAACGAGCTGACGTATCTCCCACCGCTCACCACTTTGCGGATGGCCTTGACCAGCTCGTCGGCCGCGCTGTCCTTCGTCAGATAACCAGAGGCGCCAGCCTTCAGAACGCGCATCGCATATTGATCCTCCGAATGCATGCTCAGCACCAACACCGGCAGGTTGGGGCGCTCGGACCGGAGTTGCTTGAGAATATCCAGCCCACTGCGATCAGGCATCGAGATGTCGAGAACAACCACATCCCACGTTTCGGCCCGGACTTTGTCCAGGACTTCTTGACCGTTGGCCGCCTCGCCGGCGACCAACATCTCGGGAGTGTCTCCCAGAATCTGCTTCAACCCTTGCCGCACAACCGCATGGTCGTCGGCGATGAGAGCTCGTATCATAAAGCCTCCTGCCCCCTGAAGAGCGGCAGTTTGATCACCACAGTGGTTCCCTGGTCGGGTGTCCCCTGGATGTCAAAGTCACCCGAGCGCAGCAGGACCCGCTCCCGCATGCCCAGCAATCCAAAGGACTTGGGGCCGTTTACTTCGCTTGCCGTGATGCCGCGCCCGTTGTCTTGGATGCGGAGGCGGACGTAGCCCTGTTCCTCGTCCAGCGAAACCTCCACCCGGGTCGCCGCTGCGTGGCGCGCCACGTTGGTCAGAGTCTCCTGCAAGATGCGAAAGAGGACGGTGGTGTCCTCGGCATTCAGCGCCTCTTCGTCCAAACTGGAAGTGAATCGGCAGCGAATCCCGCTGCGCTTTTGGAACTCTTGCAACTGCCACTCCATCGCCGGCACCAGGCCCAAGTCATCCAACATGCCCGGGCGCAACTCAGTGGCGATGCGGCGCACAGCCTGGATGGTCGTGTCCACCAGGTCCGACATGTCCCGGAATTTCAGCAACAGTTCCTTCTGTTTGGGACCGGTGTGCTTTTGCAACCAGGCCAGATCCATCTTTAATCCGGTCAGGGCCTGGCCCAACTGGTCATGAACCTCGCGGGCCATACGGGCGTGGTCTTCTTCGCGTCGGGTTTGCTCGTGCTGGGTCAGGAGGAGCAACTGCGCGCGTGAGTTCTCGAGCTGGGCAACAGCCGCTTCCAGGGCGGCGGTGCGCTGCGCTACGCGCTCCTCCAATTCGGAGTTCAGTTGTTGCGCCTCGGCGTACAGCCGCGCATTGTCCACCGCCAGCGCGGCGCGGCGCGCCAGTTCTTCGGCCAGGGCCAGGTCGACCTCGGTGTACTGGCGCCCAGACTCGGCCGATACCACCAGGGTGAGCGTGCCGAGCGTGTGGCCCCGCGTCGCGAGGGGCACGATCATCGCCGACTTGACTCCCAGCGACCGCACGATCTCGATCTGCTCGGCATCGCGGGCGATGGCGGCGAGCAATTCATCCGATGGTTCCGAATAGAATTCCGGCTGGCCGGTGCGAAACACATGGACTGCCCCTGGCGGCACGTCCGGGTTGGGGGGCTGCCACCGCAGGAGATCGTGGGCCTGTGCCAGTTTCTGTGGGTCAGCGTGCGCCACGGCCACGGGCTGGATCGGCTGGCCTTCTGCGGTGATGTGCACCACGCACCAGTCGGCCAACAGCGGCACCACCACTTGGGCGATGTTGGCCAACCGACTGGTGGCGTCGAGCGTGGCAGATAGCGCCGGCCCAGCCTCGGCCAGCAGGCGCTGTGAACGTTCGACCTGCTTGCGCTCGGTGATGTCGGTGCTGATCTCAGCAATGGCGAGGGGAGCGCCGTGATCTGGCTGCCACACGGCCCAGCGGCTGGCCACCACCACCAGCGTGCCGTCTCGCCGGGTGTGGACGAGCTCACCTTCCCAGTAACCCACACGCAGGGCCTCGGCTTGGAGCGCCTCCCATGGTTGTGGAAATCGGGTGTGTAACAGCGTATGGGCATGTTTGCCCAGGGCTTCGTCGCTTGTCCAGCCAAACAGCTTTTCGGCGCCCTGGTTCCAAGAGATGATCACGCCTTGCATGTCGCGCAGGATGATGGCGTCGAGCACCAATTCCAGGAGGTGGGCCTGTTCCCGCAAGATGCGGATATGATTCTCTGGTGATTTCACAGTTACACCTCCCAACAAGGTCAAGCCGGAATCATTCTGAATGGAAGTATAGCACGCGGTCAGGCCAGT
>CAYVLO010000588.1:0-2199 GCA_964452125.1 uncultured Anaerolineaceae bacterium
CGGCCCGTTTGAGGGTGCAAGAAGTCCAGCCTGCGGGCGTGGAGAAACTGGCGGGTGAGGGGCAGTTGTGTGCGCCGCCGTCCATAGACCGGGTCGCCGACGACCGGGTGGTGGATGGAGGCAAAATGCACCCGGATCTGATGGGTGCGGCCTGTATGAAGCTCGGCTTCAACCAGGGAATAGAGACCCGCTGCCGGTCCGGTTTTGTGGGCAAACTGCTCTAACACGTGGTATTCGGTCACTGATTCGCGTCCGCCGGCCAGCACGGCCATGCGCTGCCGGTGCTGCGGGTCGCGGCCGATGGGCGCTTCGATCCGTCCCCAAGTCGGTTGCAGGTGACCATCCAGTAGCGCCAGGTAACTCTTGTGCACCGTGCGTTCCTGAAATTGGCGCTGCAGGGCGCGGCGGATCTTGGCATTCTTGGCCACCAACACCAGTCCCGAGGTGTCGCGGTCCAGCCGGTGGACAATGCCAGGCCGGTCGTCGTTCTCTTTTGCCAATTCGGGGCAATGGGCCAAAAGGGCATTCACCAACGTTCCCCCAGGGTGTCCGGGCGCCGGGTGAACGACCATGCCTGCGGCCTTGTTCACCACCAACAGCGCCGCGTCCTCGTACACTATGTCCAGGGGGATCGGTTCCGCAGAGGGCAAGGGGGCCTCATCGTCGTCGAGCCGAGGCACCTGAATCAGATCGCCGGCCTTGACCTTGTAGCTGGCCCTCACCGGTTCTCCGTTTACGGTCACCTGCCCGCTGTCGATGAGCTTTTGGATGGCCGCTCGCGAAAGGCCGGGGATCCGTTCGGCGAGGAACCTATCCAGGCGGATACCACTGTCTGTGACCTCAAACTGGGTTTGTTCGACCGTCATCGTCGGAAACTCGCGGGCAGGATGGGATGGGCTGTAGGGGACGTTGATGACGAGGCCACCCCGGAGCGCGCCGGGTGTCGATTAATCGTCATGGGCCACCGAACGATCGGCTTCCGCTTCTCGTTCCTCGCGCCACAGCCACCAGGCCACAATGGCCACCCCGCTGACCACGCACATATCGGCGACATTCCACACGGGCCAGATCTTGATGTCGAAGAAGTCGGTAACGTAGGCGTGGGGCAGGGCCGCCCACAGGTTGCCCGTTTGCTGGGAAAAAGCCGCGGCCGTCCACAGCCGGTCGATGACGTTGCCCAGGTCGCCAGCCATCACCAGCGCCGCTGCCAGGCGCAGGTACCCATGCTCGGCAGGGATGCGGGGATAGTACACGAGAATGGCGACGATCACCCCGAGGTTCACGAGCATGAACACCCAGCCAAATCCGGCCAGTTGGCCGAAGGATATGCCGGTGTTCTGGACGTGGGTAAAGGTAAAAAACCGGGACAGCGCCGGGATGGGAGCCCAGGCTTCGTTGACCGCCAGATTCTGACGGATCAGCCACTTGCTCACCTGATCCAGCGTGAGAAACAAGACGGTCAAACCAACAAGAAGGGTCCAGCTTTGGGAACGTGTACGAGATCGCAAGGGAATCTAGCTCTATTTGGTGTCGAGTCGTTGCTGGCAGCGCAGACAAAGGGTCACGTAGGGCAGGGCCTTGAGCCGTGCTGGATCGATTTCCTCACTGCACAGCCTGCACGTCCCATACGTCCCTTCCTCAAGGCGCTCCAACGCATCGTTGATCTGCCCGAGTAGTTTTTCGGCGTTTTGACGCAAAGCCAACTCCTTGGCCTGTTCGTAGGCTTCGGTTGCGTCATCGGCCATATGATTGCCGTAGCCCAGGTTTTCGCCCCCCTCGGCATTCATCTGGGCCACAATCGCTTCGAGTCGCGACTGCTCGCCTTCCAGGAAAGCGCGCAGCGCCCCCTGTCGTCCAACTTCCATTCTGCCTCCGCTTCCGAACCATCTCTAGATCCACTATTGTACCCGAAGCGCGGCATTTGGGCAAATTCGATCACATATCCTTGTCGGTGAAATGTATTTCAGATTCGTCGGCGATTTCGTTGCGTTCCTTGGGTGGTGAGCCGCCATTTCTCTGGAGTGCGGCCCCAGCTTGGTTGGGCGCTTGCTGCCGCAAAAATCGGTGCAAGGATGCGTCCCGGCACGCACTTTAAATGTTCGTCATCATGCCCGCTGTGGTTTCGCGGCCGGGGCGACGGCCTTGGCCTAGCAGCTTGTCGGAGAGAAAACCACCGAGGCAAAACGCCGTCTATTTTGT
>CAYVLO010000589.1:0-2190 GCA_964452125.1 uncultured Anaerolineaceae bacterium
TGACAAAATAGACGGCGTTTTGCCTCGGTGGTTTTCTCTCCGACAAGCTGCTAGGTGTCGTCGGCCCCCCGGGACCCGGTCTTGGGCCAGGAGCGAGTCTTGCGTGGGATCTCACCCAGGACCGGGACGCCCAAGCCCTCCACCTCGGCCCGGTCGCGGACCGTGTTATCCAGATAATGCCACAGGAAGGCAATGGCCGCCCCGGCGATCAGGGCCACGAATAGCCGAAGGGGCAGGTCCAGCCGGTCCTTCAGGCCGGGGTCCGTTTGACCGATCCCCGGCCCGTCGATAAGCACGGCCCGGGCCGAAACGCCGTCCAATTGGGGGAAATAGGCCGCCCCCCCATCCTCGACGGCGGCGCCGACCGCTTCGGCAATGGCCTGGATCTGGTCGCGCTGGGGCCAGGTGACGTTCACCGTCATGATCCGATGGGCGCGACTGGCAAAGATCGCTCCGGCGGGCACGTCAAACCCCACCCGCCGGCTGATCTCCGCGGCAAAGCGGCCCCCCTTGAGCACCTCGCTCAGGTCGTCGGCCAGGTATTCGGAGGCCAGCCAGGCATCGGAGCGGCCCTCGCCCGAGACGGCGCTGACCGGTTCCTCCCCTTCAATGCCGATGGCAAAGCGCATCGTCGCCGTATAGTGGGGCGCCGGCGCCCGATAGGTCGCCAGGCTGACCCCCAGGACCACGATCAACAGGAGGGCGATGATCCACCATCGCCGCCAGAGGATGCGTCCGTACTCTCTTAGCTCCATCCGCGATCCAATTCCTCCTCAATCAATGCCGCCAGTTGCTCCTTGAACACGGCCGTGTCGAACTGCCGGGCATGCCTCTGAATCACCGCCGGGTCAAAGGTCATCTGGTCAAAACGGCTCACGGCCTCCCGCAACGATTCGGGCGTCTGTTCGTGGAAAAAGGCGCCGGTCACCCCCTCCACGACGGTATCCAGCGCCCCGCCGCCGGCAAAGGCGATCACCGGCCGGCCGGCGGCCATGGCCTTGACCGGGGCGATGCCAAAATCCTCCCGGCCCGGAAAGAGAAACCCCCGGCAGCCGGCCATCAGGGCGCTTACCTCCTCGTCGGGCACATAGCCCAAGAGGCGGACGTTAGGACCGGCCATCGACTCCAGGCTGGTCCGGTCCCGCCCATCGCCGGCGATCAGCAGCGGCAGCCCCAGCTCGTTAAAGGCCTGGATGGCCAGGTCGATCCGCTTGTAGGGGATCAGCCGCGAAACGATCAGAAAATAATCCCCCGGCAGGTCGGCCGCGGCCTGCCCCACGGGGCCCTGGTGGTTGGTGTTCACCGGCGGATAGATCACCGTCGATTCGCGGCCATACACCCGCCGGACCCGGTCCTGAACCTCCCGCGAGATCGCGACAAAGGCATCCACCCGGTCGGCGGCGGCCCGCTCCCAGCGCTGCAACCACCGCACAAAGGGCGACACCAACAAGCGGGCGCCCTGGCCGATCTGCTCGCGATGGACATAGGTCCCGAAATCCCACACGAACCGGGTGGGCGTCAAGCAATAGCAGATGTGCCGCGTTTTTGAGGACGTCCGCACGCCCAGGCAAAAGGCGCTCTTGTTGGAGATGACCAGGTCATAGTCGCCCAGGTCGAGCCCGCCAAAGGCCATGGGGTAGAGGAGCAGGTAGGGTTGGTGGTGGCGATAGATGCCCGGCAAGCGGTCCATCCAGGTGGTGTGGATGTCCCACTGCCGATAGGCCAACGGCATCCTCTCCCGCCAATAGATCGAGGTAAAGACCGACGCTTGAGGGAACATGTCCATCAAGGTCTCGAGTACCTCTTCGGCCCCGCCTATTTGATTCAGCCAATCGTGAACAATGGCAACCTTCAAGGCACCTCAGCTTTGCAAGCAATCAAAAGTATACCAAAAAGAAGGCAAATTGACAACCACGGCGTGGCCTTGCTCCACGGCTTGCATAGTCGGCCAAGACGTACTGCGATGCAAGATGGATGCTGCCTGCGAGTCCGCAGGCGCTTCCGCGCGAGGGTACTCGCGGCGGGCATGACGGTGTTTCGGTAGGGGCGACGCATGCGTCGCCCGTTTCCGGGCACGGCATGCCGTGCCCCTACAACCACCCTGGGCTGCTCGCCGGCCCATGTCCGCACGGGCGCTCTAGCAGCCTGTCGGAGAGGGTTGTCATTCTGAGGAACGGAGGCGGCAAAGCC
>CAYVLO010000590.1:0-2178 GCA_964452125.1 uncultured Anaerolineaceae bacterium
TGCGGGCAAGGCATTCCCAGAGGAACCGGGCCAGGGCGGCGGCCTGCACCCGGGCGAAGGCTGTGGGGCGCGCAGGCTACCCGGCGCGGGCACCCCCACAAGTTTCCTGCGCTGCCACAAGGCACGCTTCGCAGAGGCCTGGGCGCTGCGGGAAAGGGTGTGGGTTATGGGGCGCCCCTACGGCGGGAACGACGAGGCGCCCATCTCTTGCAATCACCCTGCCGCACGGGACCAGGGCTTTTGTCATCCCCAGGCTTTTTGGGTATAATGGGCGCCAGAGCCAGGTCTCTCAGACTTGGCTGCATCCTTGCGGGGAGTGGAAATTCATGATCAGTGTGGAAGAGGCATTGGCCGAAATCTTGCGCCATGTGCAGCCGCTAGAGCCTGAGCGGCTGCCGATTTTGGAAACCCTGGGCTGCGTTCTGGCAGAGACCATCACCTCCGACATCAACATCCCACCCTTTGACAATTCGGGCATGGACGGCTTTGCCGTGCGCTCGGCCGACGTGGTCGGTGCATCGGCCGCCACGCCGGTACGCCTCCGCGTGATCGACAGCGTGGCGGCGGGCTATGTGGCTGGCGTGACGGTGGAGCCGGGGACGGCGATCCGCATCATGACCGGCGCGCCCCTGCCCGAGGGCGCTGATGCCGTCGTGCCCTACGAGGACACCAGCGACTTCAGCCGGGCCAAGGAGGAGCGGCTGCAATCGCCGTCCACCGAGGTGGAGGTGCTGCGTCCGGCCGGGCCTCAGGACAACGTGCGTCCTGCGGGCGAAGACATCCATGTCGGCGAGCGGGTCCTGGAAGAGGGCCGGCTGATCCGTCCCCAGGAGATTGGGGTGCTGGCCTCGCTGGGCCACCCCACGGCCCTGGTGCACCGCCGGCCGCGGGTGGCCATTTTGGCCACCGGTGACGAACTGCTGGAGGTCCACGAGCCGCTGGCGCCGGGCAAGATCCGAAATTCCAACGAGTACACCAACGCGGCGCTGGTGCTGCGCACCGGCGGTATTCCGATCCGGCTGGGCATTGCCCGCGACACCAAGGCCGAATTGACGGCCAAGATCCGCGAGGGGTTGAGCCAGGGCGCTGACCTGTTTTTGACCTCGGGCGGCGTGTCGGTGGGCGATTACGACGTGGTCAAAGACGTCCTCGGCGCCGAAGGGCAGATGCAGTTCTGGCAGGTGATGATGAAACCGGGCAAGCCCCTGGCCTTTGGGTTGTTGCGCGGCGGCGTGCCCCTCATCGGGCTGCCGGGCAACCCGGTATCGGCCATGGTCTCCTTCGAGCAGTTTGCCCGCCCGGCCATCCTCAAAATGATGGGCCGCAGCCACCTGGACAAGCCGGCGGTCCAGGCCGTGCTCGGCGAGGAGGTCCGCAACAGCGGGCGGCGCGGCTTTGTGCGGGTGATTGTGACCCGAGAGGGGGATACCTATCGGGCGCGGACCACTGGCGAGCAGGGTTCGGGCGTGTTGACCAGCATGTCCAAGGCCAACGGCTTGGCCGTGATTCCCGAAGGTACGCGGTTGGCCGCAGCCGGAACTGTGGTCACCGTCCAGATGCTCGATTGGCCCGAGGAGATGGATCTGTGAGCGCCCGTCGCCCCGCGCCGGTGATCTCGGTGGTGGGCCGGTCGGGCGTGGGCAAAACCACGGCCCTGGTGCCCGTCATCGCCGAGATCAAGCGGCGGGGGTATCGCCTCGGCGTGGTGAAACACCACGTCCACGACTTTGAGATCGACCAGCCGGGCAAAGATTCCTGGCGGCACGCCCAGGCCGGAGCTGATGCCGTGGCCCTCTCGGCGCCCAACAAAATGGCCCTCCCAATCGGGCCCATTGTGCGTGTTGGGGATACGCGCACAGCCGTCCAGGTGTCGAAATTACGCGGGAGTTTGGAGAATGACCCACATTATCTGTCGAGCCACCACGTGCATATTCTGGGAACAGGGAGTTTGCAGCGCCGAAGAGATCGAGTACGATCCCGATGATGGCTGCCAGATGTATCAGGACCTCGTCGATGTGGATGCCGACGAAGAGGTCGATGAGGACGATGACCTGTATTGGAATGCCAAGGGGGCTGGATCGTCCTATGAGGAAGAGGACGACGATTGGGACGACGACTGGGACGAGGACGAGGACGAGGACGACGAGGACAAAGACGACGAGGATTTTGTCTTCTAGC
>CAYVLO010000591.1:0-2173 GCA_964452125.1 uncultured Anaerolineaceae bacterium
CGGGCACGGCCACCTGACCGGTCCAGGTGAGGACGCCGGTGGGGTCGAGGGTCAGAGTGCCGGAGGTCGCGTGGGTCTGCAGCAGGGTCAAGTGGGTGGGGTCCCAGCGTTCGACTTGGTCAAAGGGGGTGCCGGTGGCCAACAGCTCCAGCGTCTCGGTGATCCAGAGGGTGTCGCTGGTCTGGGTGGTGATCGCCAGGCCGGAGGCCCAGGGCAGGCCGTCGACGGTCTTGGTCCAGGTGATGTTATCCGTGGGATCGCCTTCGGTAATGTCTTGCGGCACGGCGTCAGGCGACGCAACCGTTTGAGCGGTCTGGCCATCCGGCTCGTGGACGGCCAACGACGACGGCACGGCGATCAGGACAAGGGCGAGTAACCCGAACACGAAAACAAGAATTCCTGCTCTCATCCACGCTCTCCTCGATTGGGCTCGGTCGAAAGACGCCACAGGGCGCCGGTCTTGGGCCAGCCGGGGGCGCCACCAACGCCCTTTACTGTGTTGTATCTCCCCTACGCATTCGATGGGTTCGGCGGCAGGCGATGGGGAGAGGGAATAGGGAGAGCCCGGCCTCACCACGATGATCGACCAGCGACAGCCAGACGTATTTTGCCCAGTTGTCGGACGCCGACTTTCCCGATGTTTTCATTATAGCCCGAATTGGCGCAAACTTCAAGTCTGGGTCTGGACGGGCAGGACGTCGGTTTTGCGGTGGCAGGGACCTTGTGCTAGAATCGGGAGGATTCTGAGGCGGGAGGCAGGGGGGATGGCTTCAAAGGCACAGGGACAGAGGCGGCAGGGCCGAAAACGCCCCCAGCAGAGCCGGCGGCGGGCGCTTCTCGTGCTGGCGCTGGGGGTGTTGGCCATGGTGGCCGGCGGGCTGCTCTGGACGGGTCGGTTGCCGGGGCGCCCTGCGCCACGCATGGCCCACACGGACGTCCACCCCTACGGCGCCAATTTTTTCCTGGACCGTGAGGTGGAGCATTGGAAGCAGGAAAAGACGTTGGAAATGGCCCGGGCGGCGGGCATCGGTTGGATGAAGCAGCAGTTTTCGTGGGAAGAGATCGAGCCCCGGCAAAAGGGCGAGTTCGATTGGGCCAAGTACGACCGCATCGTCGACCTGGCTGAGACGTATGGGTTGCAGGTCATCGCCCGGTTGGACCGCCCTCCGGACTGGACGCGACAGGCGGGAGGCCCGGCCACTCAGCCCCCGGATGATCTGGCTGATTATGGGGATTTTGTGTACACGTTTGTGGACCGCTATCGGGGCCGGGTGAACCACGTGCAGATCTGGAACGAGCCGAATTTGTCGGCCGAGTGGGGTTTTCAGCGGGTGGATGCCGTGGCCTATACCCGCTTGCTGGAGGCGGCCTATCGGCGGGCCAAAGAGGCCAATCCAGAGGTCGTGGTGTTGAGCGCGCCTCTGTCGATTACCTTGGAAGATGCGTCGATGCGGGGCAACCACAACGATCTGATCTTTTTGGAGCAGATGTATCAGGCGGGGGCGGGCCAGTTCTTTGATATTCTGTCGGCCAACGCCTTTGGCCTGGATGCGCCGCCCGAGGATCCGCCGGTGCCGGACGTGCTCAATTTCCGCCGGGTGGAATTGCAGCGGGCGATCATGGAGCAGTACGGCGACGGCGACAAGGCCATCTGGATCAACGAGTATGGTTGGAACGCGGCCCCGGCAACGTTTCCCGATGAGTTGTTGACCTGGGAGCGGGTGACCGAGGAGGAGCAAGCCGACTATACGGTGCGCGGCATTGCCTGGGGACGGGAACACTGGCCCTGGCTGGGCGTGGTCAACATCTGGTATTTCCGTCAGGTGGGCGACGTGCCCGCCGACCGAGCGGCCTACTATTTCGCTCTGGTCGATCCCGAGTTTCGGCCCCGGCCTGTGTACGAGGCGGTGCGGCAAGCGGCGACGGAGGGCCCATGATGGTATCGATCTGGCGCCCGGGAGCGGGCCAGCCGTTGCCCTCTGCCCGTGTTGCCCTCACCCTTCCCTACTGGTTTTGACGCAGGCCCGCGGCTGTGCTACAAGTGGTTTTTGCTCCATAGAGCGAGTTTCCTATCCAAGAGGAGATCATCGTTGACCGATCAATCTATTCTCACACCCCAGTGGGTGCGCGATGCGGTATTTTACCAGATCTTTCCCGATCGTTTTGCCAAGAG
>CAYVLO010000592.1:0-2155 GCA_964452125.1 uncultured Anaerolineaceae bacterium
GGCCCCCGGCCGGGGTTTGGGGGTGCGCGCACACCCCCATAAATGCCCTGAGGGTCGGGCCTTTTGGCGGGCATTCAAAAGGCCTCCGAGATTTCCAAAATCTCGGAGGTCTCGGGCGTTCGCGGGGGCGACGTGCGGGCGCGGCATGCCGCGCCCCTACGACCCCACTGCTCGCCGCAACCCATCGATGGTAGGGGCGGGTCTGAGACCCGCCCGTACGCGTGGAATGTCGATGCGAGGGTGGTGGGGGCCACACAGGTTGGCCCAGCCACGAATTGCACGAATTTCACGAATTCGGCGCCAGCCCACGGGGCGGGGGTGACAACCGAAGCCAGCACGCCACTTTGACAGGCCCCTGCCTCGACCTCAACTCCACGTAGACATCTGGGCGGCTCTGTGGTATACTGGCGCCGTGCATCCATTTTAAGCGTTCAGAAAGGGCTGTCTCATGTCTCAAGTCAAGGGCATTATCGGTCCCATGCGTCCTCCATTTCTGATCCTGGGTCCTTGCTGCGTGGTTCTGGGCCTGGCCGTCGCGCTCTGGATCCAAGGCTCGGTCAACGTTTGGCACGCCATCCTGGCCTTTGTGGGTGGTATCTCTGCCCATATCAGCGTGAATGCCTTGAACGAATACTCGGACTTTCGCAGCGGTCTGGACTTTCAAACGCCCAAGACCCCGTTCAGTGGCGGCAGTGGCACCTTGCCCGCCTACCCGGGAATGGCCCGCACGGCGCGGACCACAGGGGTCGTAAGCTCTGGTCTGGTGGTACTCATCGGCATCTATTTCTGGACCGTGTGGGGCTGGTCCATCGTGCCGCTGGGCCTGTTGGGCCTGGTGGTCATCCTGTCCTACACCGACTGGCTGACCCACAACTGGCTGCTGTGTTTGATCGCTCCCGGCCTGGGCTTTGGCCCCTTGATGGTCATGGGTACCTTTTTCGCCCTGACTGGAACCTACAGTTGGTCTGCCTTTATTGCCTCGTTGGTGCCGTTCTTCCTGGTGAGCAATCTGTTGCTCTTGAACCAATTCCCCGACGCCGAAGCCGACAAGACCATCGGCCGCAAGCACCTGGTCATTGTAGCTGGCAAACGCGCTGGTAGTTGGGTGTTGGGCGCCTTCTATCTTTTGGCCTACGTGTCTATTTTTGTGGGGGTCCTTTTGTCTTTGCTGCCTGCCTTCAGCCTGTTGGGCTTGCTGACGCTGCCCCTGGCCGTGCGCGCGTTTCTGCGGGCCTATCAACATCCCGATGATCTATCATTGCTGGTGCCCGCGCTCAGTTGGAATGTACTGGTCACCCTGGTTACCCCCGCGCTGACAGCTTTGGGGATATTTGTGACAGCATAGGTCAGGTCGTCGGCGTTCTTTTGCGGGTATCGTGCCTTTCGCGGTGCAATTCAGTGGGCCACCATCGAAATCACACAGAATTGTCCATAATCCAACCGCTACCGACATTGCTTTTTACCATGGATCATGGTACACTGTGGTTGCGACCGGATCAGGGGAGTGAACCAGGCGCCGATGGCTAGCCATGAGCATTGAGAGCGAATCTGAGGGTGCAAGCCAACTCCTCCAGGAGTTGTACCAGACCCGCGCCCAAGTGCGCGATCTTCAAAGCCGCCTGCAGAAGGCAGAGCAGGCCGCAGCCGAGCGCTCAAGGACGGAAGAGCAGCTCCAGCAGCAGGTAGGCGATCTGGCACTGCTTGTCGAGACCAGCGCCGCGGTTTCTACCCTGCTCAATGTAGAAAAAACCCTCCAAATCATCGCCCAAAATATGACGCGGGTGCTATCGCTGAACGGCTATTCGATCTCCTTTTGGGATCGAGAGCACAGCGCCCTGCGCATCCTTCTGAGTCACCCTCTGGGCTTCCCCTTTTCCATCGCAGAGCCTCCGGGTACCGTGCGGAAGCTGACCGAAGACCCGCTCTCGCATCGGGTGTTGAACGAGCGCCAGTCGGTGACCGTGCGCATGAGCGATCTGGATGTGGATTCCGAGATTTCGCAGCGCATGAAGCGATTGGATGTTCAATCGCTCCTCATAGTACCGATGGTCGTCCGCAGGAGGGCGATTGGCCAGATCGAACTGATGGACACCCAGCGCGAGCGATCGTTCAACCCAACCGACATCCGTCTGTGTGAGGCGTTGGCCAACCAGGC
>CAYVLO010000593.1:0-2146 GCA_964452125.1 uncultured Anaerolineaceae bacterium
GGGCATTGAGGAGCTTCGATTCGTGTTATGTAATCCAGAAATCTGAAATACACCCATTGGGCTTGTATTGTCCCTTGCCTGGTAAGATTATGGAAGGGCTCCGCACCCCGTCTCGGGGCGCGGAGAATCGCCACAAGCGCAGGCCGCCCCTGAGGCGAGGACAGTGAGAATCCAGAGGCGGTGGGTTCGTGTAATTCGTGAAATTCGTGGCCGACCTCGCACCTCGCGCCGAGGGGTTGACACGATTGGGGTCACCAGCTATACTGTTTGCCAGAACCGAATCAACAGCCAGAAGTCGTCAGGAGGACGGACGCTATGACCATCTGGGGAGGCATCGAGGCTGGAGGCACCAAACACATTTGCGCCATTGGCACAGGACCCGACCATATCGTAGACCAGGTCCGCATCCCCACGACCTCACCCAAAGAGACGCTGCATCACGTGGTCCAATTCTTTCGCGAGCGGCAGCGCACCTGGCATGTGGCGGCCATCGGCATCGCCTCCTTTGGCCCCATAGACACCGTGCCCAACTCGCCAACCTACGGCACCATCACCAGCACCCCAAAGCCAGGGTGGGCCCACACCAACTTGGTGGAAGCCATCCAGACACAACTCGGCCTCCCCGTGTGCCTCGACACCGACGTCAACGGCGCAGCTCTGGCGGAGAACCGCTGGGGAGCTGCCCAGGGGCTCCATACCTTTGTCTACCTAACCATCGGCACGGGGGTGGGTGGTGGCGGCATGGTCGGCGGTCAACTCATCCGGGGACTGAATCATCCGGAAATGGGGCACGTCCGCATCCCTCATGATTGGAAAGCCGATCCCTTTGCCGGCGTCTGCCCCTATCACGGCGACTGCCTGGAGGGCCTCGCCAGCGGACCGGCCATCGAGGGCCGCTGGGGACAACCGGCCCACACCCTATCGCCCGATCATCCCGCCTGGAACCTGGAAGCGAACTATTTGGCCTTGGCCCTTGCCAACCTCATCTGCACAATTCTGCCCCAGCGCATCATCCTGGGCGGGGGCGTGATGCAACAGGCTCCCCTCTTTCCCCTCGTTCGCCAGCGCGTGCAACATCTGCTCAACGGCTACCTGCCCTATCCCAGCCTCGGCCCTGGCATGGACCACTATATCGTCCCACCCGCCCTGGGCAACCAGGCTGGAGTTCTGGGCGCCATCGCCTTGGCCCAGAGCGTTTCCAAGGCCTGACCCGCTCTGGGGCGATGCACCGAGTGTGCTAGGACGATTCGCGAGCAATCAGCGCATAATCCACCGTTCGATGGCGGGCAGGCAAAGGTTGATCCGACTCGATCCTTTCTGTCAGCATCGACACCGCTGCCACGGCTACGTCGCGGGTCTCCCAACGCACCGTCGACAGGCGAGGGCGGACCAAACGCGCCGAGGGAATGTCGCCATAACCGACAATGGCCAACTCATCGGGCACGGCGAGGCCCGCATCCACAGCATAGAGCAACGCATCAAGGGCCAGGAGGTCATCGGCAGCCAACACGGCCGTGGGTGGCTCAGGTAGGGCCAGCAGGTGCCGCAACGCCCAGGCGCCATAGCCCCACGTCACCTCCGACTCGAATACATAGGCCTCATTGCGGGGCAAGTGGTGGGCTTTGAGGGCCGCAAGATACCCCTCCTTGCGGGCTCGCCAGCTTTTCCTAGAGGATGGCCCCGAAATGGCCGCAATGCGCTGGTGCCCTTTAGCGACCAGGTGAGCGAGAACCTCAGCAGCTGCCGTGTCCTCATCCACACCGACGCTGTCGGTCAAACCGTGGGCAGACTCGGCCCCATGCAGCACAGCCGCAATTCCTGCTTGGGCCAATCGCTCCAGATGCTGGTCAAAAACCTGATCCGAATGGGCGATCAACCCATCCACACCGCTCCTCAACAGAGAGTCGACCGCAGCCACCGTTCGCCTACTTCCAGGCGGCAATCCAAACACCAGGCATTGGTAGCCTGCCCGCTCCACCTCGCGTTGCATCGCGAGTGCCCAGGGTCCCCAGATCGAATCCTCCACCTGGGGCACAAGGACCGCTATGGCTTTCGAGCGTTGGAGCCGCAGACTCTGCGCCGCGCGGAGCGGTTGGTAATCGAGGGCGCGGGCCGCATCCCACACACGCCTTCGCGTTTCATCGCT
>CAYVLO010000594.1:0-2129 GCA_964452125.1 uncultured Anaerolineaceae bacterium
TGGGATGCCTCTTCGAGAAGTAAACGCGGACGTCATAGGGAACATCGGCTAAACGCCTCGGCTCGTTGCCGGGGTCTTTTTTTTGCCAGCGAAAGTATTTCTGCTCTCAGTCACGGCGCCCCCCCACAACGTGTCATCTTCCCGCAATTTGGCGGCGCCAGGGAGCTGTGGTACAATGCTCGCGAAAGAGGAAAAAACGCATGGAGATCGAGCGTATTGCCGTTCGAGAGACCAACTGCTACTTGCTGCGCGGCCCGCAGGGGTGCATCCTCATCGATCCGGGCCCGCCGGGCTGCGGCGCCCGGGTGATCGCCGCAGCGACGCAGGCCGGGGTCGAGCCCCAGGAGGTCCGGCTGATCCTGATCACCCACGGCCACCTGGACCATTACGGCGCGGCGGCCGTGGTCAAGGCCTGGTGCGGCGCGCCGGTGACGGCCCATCCGGGTGAGGACGAGTTTAGCCGAAATCGACGCAATGCCCTGCCGCCGGCGGGCACGCTGCGCGGCAGCATCGTGCGTTGGCTGTTTTTGCTGCTGTCGCCCCTCATGCCCATACGGCCACTGGAAATGGACATGGCGCTGGAACCCGACACGGACCTGTCGTCCTATGGCCTCGACGGTCAGATCGTACCCATCCCTGGCCATTCACCCGGCTCCATTGGGCTCATCACCGCTGAGGGAGACGCGTTTGTGGGCGATCTGTTCGTCAACTATGCCGTGCCCAGCCAGCCGTTGTACCTCTCGGACCGGGCGGCTTGGAGGAGCAGCGCCGAGCAGATCCGCAGGCTTGACCCGCGTAGGGTCTACGTCGGGCATGGCGAGCCGTTCCCCGGCGCTCAGTTGGCCAAGATCCGCCCCGCCCGCTACCAACTCCGCTGGTGGGTGCGATAACGAAAAACGGAGACAGCGATGTCGGAAGGATTAAAGGTTCTGCTGAGCACCTTTGCGCTGCTGTTTGTGGCCGAACTGGGCGACAAGACCCAGTTGGCCGTCATCAGTATGACGGCCAAGCACAAAATGCCGGTGTGGGTCTTTGCCGGCGCCGCCCTGGCTCTGACGCTGGTGACCCTCATTGGCGTATTGGGGGGCGAGGTGCTCACCCGGTTCATCCCCGAGTTGGTCCTGCGCAAGATCGCGGCCGTCCTGTTCGTGGTCATGGGCCTGTTGATGTGGTTCAACAAACTGTAGGGAGCAGGCTGCGGTTGGGCGATGGCAGGATGAGGAATCACTTTTTTCACCGGGCAAAGGGGGTAAGCGGCAGATGCAGCTCGACATAGCTACAATGGATCCAGTGCTGCAAGCGCTGTTGGCCACGCTATTCACCTGGTTCATGACCTCGGCAGGTGCGGCGATGGTCTTTTTCTTTCGCAAGATCGAGCGCAATGTGCTAAACGGCATGCTCGGCTTTGCGGCGGGGGTGATGATTGCCGCCAGCTATTGGTCTCTGCTCGCGCCTGCCATTGAGATGGCCGAAGAGTCAGGGAACTCGGGCTGGATCCCGGCTACAACGGGGTTCCTTCTGGGGGGGGTATTCCTGTTCGGCGTGGACAAGCTGCTGCCCCACCTTCACCTTAATCTTCCCGACGAGGATGCCGAGGGACTGCCCACCACGTGGCGGCGCAGCGTATTGCTGGTCTTGGCGATTACCCTGCACAACTTTCCCGAAGGATTGGCGGTGGGTGTCGCGTTTGGAGCGGTGGCTGCAGGGCTACCGGCCGCGTCTTTGGGCGGGGCCCTCGCCCTGGCTATCGGCATAGGCATTCAAAATTTCCCAGAAGGGGCGGCCGTATCGGTTCCCCTGCGCCGCGAGGGACTTTCCCGCTTCAAGAGTTTCTGGTACGGCCAGTTGTCGGGCACAGTGGAGCCGGTTGCCGGCGTGCTCGGCGCAGCAGCCGTACTGCTCATCAAGCCGCTGCTGCCCTACGCCCTGGCTTTTGCCGCGGGGGCCATGATCTATGTCGTCGTCGAAGAGCTGATTCCCGAGGCACAAGGGGAACGTCATTCCGACATAGCTACCATTGGCGCCATGCTGGGGTTCGCAGTGATGATGACTCTGGACGTCGCCCTGGGCTAGTAGTCTGTCGGAGAGGGTTGTCATTCTGAGGAACGGAGGCGGCAAAGCCGCCGGAG
>CAYVLO010000595.1:0-2129 GCA_964452125.1 uncultured Anaerolineaceae bacterium
TGACAAAATAGACGGCGTTTTGCCTCGGTGGTTTTCTCTCCGACAAGCTGCTAGTACACCATCTCCCCCCGCGCAAAAGCCGCCGTGCGCGGGTCTCGCGGCGCGTCAAAAAAGGTAGCCACGTCGGCCACTTCGATCAGGTGGCCCTCCAACATCAAGCCCACCCGATGGGCCAACCGCTTGGCCTGAAAGACGTTGTGGGTCACCAACACCAGCGTCGTGCCGTGCGCTTGATTCAGATCGCTCACAATGTCCTCGATCAGGCCAATGTTGTAGGGGTCCAGGTTGGCCGTCGGTTCATCCAGGAGCAGCACCTCAGGTTGCAACACGATGGCCCGCGCCAGAGCCACCCGCTGCGCCTCGCCGCCCGAGAGGGTCTTGGCCCGCTGCCGGGCCAGGTGCAACAAGCCCACCTGCTCCAGGGCCGCTTCGACCTGGTGGTCCGAGTTGCGCTGTCTGCGCAGTTGCAGGCCATACATCACATTCGCCCGCACCGTTCGATTGAGAAGCAGAGGCCGTTGAAAGACCGTCGTCACTTTGCGGCGATGGTCCATGGGCATGGGATGATCGGCGTCAAACTCGACGTCGAAAAAGCGGATTCGCCCTTCCGTCGGCGCCTCCAGGAAATTGAGCAGGCGCAGGAGCGTGCTCTTGCCCGCACCGCTGGGGCCCACCAAAGCGAAAATCTCGCCCCGCTGCACCTTGAGATGGTCCACCTGCAACACGCACCGGCCTTCGTAGCACTTGGACACGTTCTGCAGCCGGTAGATAAAGTCGGTCATTCGTTAAACGTCCTCCCCTGCAGCATCAACATGGCCACGTTGGTCACAAACGATATGCCCAGCAGGATGACGCCGATGGCGATGGCCAGATCCCAGTTGCCTTTGCGCGTTTCGAGCACAATGGCCGTGGTCAACACCCGCGTGCGGTTCTCGATGTTGCCGCCGACCATCATCACCGCGCCCACCTCGGAGATGATGCTGCCAAACCCGGCGATGACCGACACGATTACCCCCACCTGCGCCTCGCGCAGGATCGCCACCGAGGTCTGCCAGCCGGTGGCGCCCAGCGACTCGACCTGCAGGCGCAACTGGGGGTCCACGCCCATGACGGCCGCCATGGTAAAGCCCGCCACCAGCGGAAACGAAATGATGGTTTGGGCCACCACCATCGCCTCCGACGTAAACAGCTCGGGGATCGCCGCCCAGTTGAGCTGTCCCAAAGGCCCGCTGCGCGACAGCATCAGGTAGACGAACAGGCCCACCACCACCGGCGGAAAGCCCATGCCCGTGTACAGGAGGGCGATGACCAGACGCCGCCCCACAAAACGGTTCAAACCCATCGCCGCCCCCAGGGGGATGCCCACCAGGGTGGCAAACACCAGGGCAATGCCCGATACTTGCAGCGACAGAACCACGATCTTGAACAGCGCCGGATCGCGGACGGCGATTAAACGAAAGGCCTCCATCAGGCCACGCCAGATCTCGTCTATGAGGACCTCCTTGTTCTGAGCGTTGAACGCGCCGAGGCGCGCCCCGTGCAGGCGCCACCCGCAAGCGGCCTCGGCGCCTGTGGATTGCTTGCAGCACCCTTCAAACTCTACCCCAAAAAAGAAAACAGCGCCCTGGAAAAAAGGCGCTGTACCCTTCGGTCTGAGTGGGGAGGGAATAGAAAAGGCGTCTCAAGGAGACGCCCTATCCACCACACTCATCGGCACATCCCCTTTCCTATCCTGGGAGGTGTGGCCGTTTCCAGCCACACCCTACCGGTCTCGCGCCATAGGCCCGCCCTGGTCCTACCGTGTACTCCACAGCAACCCGTTAGGCCACGAGACTCGGAGATGCAGTATCGGATTGTTCAAGTGCTGAGGATAGTATAGCACAGCCTGGGTGAATTGTCAAAAACGTCACAAGCGGGGTGGAGACAGTACGGGCGACGACCTGAAGGGACGCGGCATGGCGCGCTCCGAGGCCAGATCCTGTAGGGGCGACGCATGCCGCGCCCGATTCCATAGCCGCGCCAAGGCGCCGCACTCCAAAACCCGCGCTCCGAGGCCAGATCCTGTAGAGGCGCGGCATGCCGCGCCCGATTCCATAGCCGCGCCAAGGCGCCGCACTCCAAAACCCGCG
>CAYVLO010000596.1:0-2092 GCA_964452125.1 uncultured Anaerolineaceae bacterium
TCGGCGGGGCGCGACCGTCTGCCGCCCTGGACGGAGCTGGCGCTGTATGCGCTGGGAGCCGCGCTGGGGTTGTGGGTGCTCTACTATTTCGCCTTTTTGCTCATGGCCTTGAACGCCCTGGTCGCCATCTGGTGGTTGGCTGTGAGGCGACCGGACCGGGCGGCCCGACGCTGGCTGGGGCGTTGGGCGCTGGCCCAGGGGGCCGCGTTGGTGCTGTTTTCCCCCTGGTTACCCATTGCCTGGCGACAGGTCACCCAGCCGCCGGTGCCCCCCTGGCGCAGCTTTACCGGATTCGGCGATCTGCTGTTGCAGTCGGCGTCGGCGCTGAGTCTGGGGCAGTCGGTCGATCCACAGCGGGCCTGGCCCTGGCTGATCCTTTTCGGCGTGTTGGTGAGTTTGGGACTGCTGGCCCGGCAAATGGCGCCGCGCCTGCGGGGCCGCCTGCCAGGCGACGGCCTTCCCTGGCTTCTGGGAGGGTACGTGGCCTTGCCGGTGCTGCTGATCTATGGCGCTTCGCTGGTCACGCCGTTGTACCACCCCCGCTACCTGTTCCCCTATTCGCCGCCCTTTTACGTCCTGTTGGGCGCAGGGTTGGCCTGGCTGGGGCGCCGCTGGCGGCCGTTGGCCTGGGCAGCCCTGGCGATGGTCTTGATCTTGAGCGGGATTTCGGCCCGCGCCTACTATGCCGATAGCCGCTACGCCCGCGATGACCACCGGGCAGCCGTCGATTTCCTGGCCGAACGCTGGCGGCCCGGCGACGCCATTCTGGTCAACGCCGGGTACGCCTATCCCGCGCTGCTCACCTATTGGGACGGAGATCCCATCGCCTGGCAGGGCCGCCTTGGGGAGTATGGGGGCGGGACGGGGCCAGGTCCCGTGGTGGTCCAGACGGGCACGGTGGACGGCGATCCAGCCCTGGGGTGGGGCGATCCCGATGCCGATTTCTATGCCCTGTCGCGCGCCGAGACCGAAGCGGCGCTGGGCCGCCTGTTCGCCGATTTCGACCGGGTGTGGGTCTATCGTATCTACGACACGGTGGTCGACCCCCAGGGTTGGATCCGCGCCTGGCTCGAGGGGCAGGGCGTGTTGTTCGAGGAGCAGGTCTTTGGGGGCGAAAGCCAGTTGCGCGTGCAGGGCTACCTCACCGGTCGCGATCCGATGGCCGATGGGGGCCGCGCCCTGGAGGCCACCCTGAGCGATGGCAGCCTGCGGGCCTTGGCGGTGAGCGGGGGACAGGGGACGGTGCGTCCGGGCCAGGCGCTGGACCTGGCGTTGGTGTGGCAGGTGAGCGCGCCACCACGGGCCGATGCGATCCTGTTCGCCGGGCTGTTCGACGAGGAGGGGGGCCGCTGGGCACAAACCGATGAGCGACCGCTGGGCCCGCGGCTGCCGCCCGGCGCCTGGCAGGCCGATTCGACGGTGCGCACGCCGCTGCGGGTGATGGTGCCCGCCACGACGCCGCCGGGCCGCTACCGGTTGGAGGTGGGCTGGTACTATTTTGACCAGGGGCAGCCTCTGTGGATGCCCTGGACCACCGGCGACCGCCTGGTGGTGGGCGAGGTGGAGGTGCTGCCGCCCGAACGGGGCCAGGCCGTGCCCGCGCCCGAGGTGTCGATGGAGGTCGACATAACCATCGGCGAGGGGGTGCGCCTCGTGGGTATGACCACGGAGCGATTGGAGGGCCGGTCTGGCGAGACGCTGGCGGTGGATCTCTTTTGGCAGGCCCTGCAGAATCACCCGCCGCCGGGCGAGCCGGTGCTGCAACTGCTGGACGGGGCCGGACAGGTGGTCGGCGAGTGGGCCTCGGCGCCGGTGAGCGGGCGAGCGCCTTTGGCGTCCCTGCAAGACGGACAGGTGGTGCGCGATCCGCGCCGGATTGACCTGCCCGGTGGGTTGACGCCGGGGGTCTATGAGTTGCAGGTGGGACGCCGCCTGCCCACCGGCGAGTGGCTGCCGATTCGTCGCGGCTGGGTGGGCCTGGGCGAGACGCACCCCCTGGCGACGGTGCGCGTGTTGGGCCGTTAGGCACGTTCCCGCTGGAGGAGGATTGACACCTGCTACGCCCCTGTCGGAGACAGGCCCGTTGCCGTAC
>CAYVLO010000597.1:0-2087 GCA_964452125.1 uncultured Anaerolineaceae bacterium
CCAGAACGCGCGCGATCTCGCCCGATCGCGGGGCGCGGATGATGTTCTTCATCTTCATCGCTTCGACGACACATAGCTCCTGTCCGGCCTCTACCCGGTCGCCCGGTTGCACCGCAACCGAGTGTACCACACCCGGGATCGGTGCATAGACCGTCTTTCTCACGTCGGCCGGTTCGGCCTTGCCCATCGGATCGGTCCTGCGTGTGGGTCGCACCTCCGATTGGACACGGACCGCGGCTGCCGGAGCAGGCGTAGCTGTGGACGGCGGGGCTGCAGCAGGCAATACCTTGCACTCCTCGGGCCAGACCTCAAAGCGTTCGCCCTCTACTACCGCGACAATGGGCCGCTCGGCAAGCTCGCCTACTTCCACTTCAAAGGTGCTACCTTCGACTTTTACTACGACCTTCATTGGCCACCCTCTCGTCGTCCACTGAGCAAGCGAGCGCGCATCACCGCTTGCCAGGTATTCACCAGTACCGTCGGCGGCAAGGGGTACGCCTTGGGGGTTTCCTGGCTATTCATCGCCAGGGCCACCGACACAGCTGCAATCGCTGCCTTTTGCCTGAGGCCCTGTCCTTCCGCGGCCTTTTCCTCGTCGGCGATGACCGGTCTTTCCCTCGGAATCGCGACCCGTACCAGGCCCGACATAAACAGCCAGAAAAGGACAATCACCCCAAAAACCAGACCCATGCCGATCAACGTAATCAGCAAGGCAATGCTCAAATCATTCACTGGCATCCCATCCCTCTCGCTCCATATGCGCCCAGCACTGACCCTACACCGGCATGTTCCCATGCTTGCGCGGCGGTCCCGAGGTCTGTTTGTCGCCCACGGCTGCCAAAGCCGCCACAATCTTGGGACGGGTTTCCCGCGGCTCGATGATGTCATCCACGTAGCCGTTGCTGGCGGCGTGGTATGGGCTGCCAAAGTTGGCCTTGTACTCCTCCACCAATCGCTTGCGCTCGGCTTCGGGGTCCTCGGCCGCCATGATCTGCTTGCGATAGAGGATATTGACAGCGCCCTCGGCCCCCATCACCGCGATCTCGGCGCTGGGCCAGGCATAATTCACGTCGGTGCCCAGGTATTTGCTGCTCATCACCACATAGGCGCCACCGTAGGCTTTGCGCGTGATGACGCTGATCTTGGGCACCGTTGCCTCGGCATAGGCGTACAACACCTTGGCCCCATGGCGGATGATGCCCCGGTGCTCCTGGTCGATACCGGGCAGAAACCCCGGTGAGTCGATAAAGGTCACCAGCGGCACATTAAAGCAGTCGCACATTCGCACAAAGCGCGAGATCTTGTCCGAAGCATCGAGGTCGATCACCCCGGCCATCACTGACGGTTCCTGAGCCACAATCCCCACGCTGTGCCCGCCAATGCGGCCCAGCCCGATGATAGCATTCTGCGCCCACAGCGGTTGCAGCTCCACAAACTCGCCGGCATCCACCACCCGCTCGATCACCTCATGCATCGAGTAGGGTGTGCTGGGGTCCAGCGGCACAATCGAGTTGAGTTCGATGTCCATACGTGCTGGATCGTCCTCCGGCGGTACGTAGGGCGGATTCTCTACATTGTTGGAAGGCAAGTACCCCAACGTCCGCCGACACAGCGCCAAGGCGTCGTCTTCCGAGACCGCAGCCATGTGGGCCGTGCCACTGAGGGTCATGTGCGTGTGGGCGCCCCCCAGGACCTCGGCGTCCACCTCTTCGCCCGTCACGGCCTTGATGACCGCTGGACCGGTGATGAACATATAGGACTGGTTCTCGACCATGATGATCAGGTCGGTGATGGCAGGTGAGTAGGCCGCCCCTCCGGCGCACGGTCCGAGCATGACGCTGATCTGCGGCACCACGCCCGAATACTGGGCGTTGCGCAAAAAGATCTCGGCATATCCACCCAGGGCGCGAACGCCCTGCTGGATGCGCGCCCCACCCGAATCGATCAGCCCAACGATCGGGTCGCCGTTACGCACCGCCAGATCCATCACCCGGCAGATCTTGCGGCTGTGCATCTCACTCAACGTGCCGCCAAAGACGGTAAAGTCCTGAGCGTACACATACACGGTCCGCCCGCCGATCTGACCA
>CAYVLO010000598.1:0-2080 GCA_964452125.1 uncultured Anaerolineaceae bacterium
TCGTCAGCATTCCCGGGGCGCTTGGCCTCTTTGCCGTCCTGCGCCTGGTCACTGCCTTGGCTATCCTCCGCTAGCAGCCGCCCTGGCGGTCACCAATCGCCCGTCAATCCCGCCGACCAACTTGGCGAGCGCCCCATTCGTGGTATAATTTCCGACACGGGACCTGAACCCGGTGCAAGAGCCGATCCCACATGGGGGCGCCAAGGGAGGAGTCATGAGGTCAATCGACCGCGTTGCGATCGCAACCGACCGACTGAGCCGTCGTTTTGGGGACATTGTCGCCGTCAACGGGCTGAGCCTGGAGATCCAGGCTGGCGAGGTGTTTGGCTTTTTGGGCCACAACGGGGCCGGCAAGACAACCACCGTCCGCCTGCTCAATGGCATCCTGACCCCGAGCGAGGGGCAGTCCCGCGTGCTCGGCCTGGACCCCACAACTGACGGACCCAGACTGCGGCAGCAGACCGGCGTGCTCACCGAGACCCCCTCGTTGGACGAACGCCTGACCGGTCGCCAGAACCTGGAGATCTATGCCGAACTGTATGATGTACCGAAAGCCCTGGTCGCTCAGCGGGTGGATGGCCTGTTGGAACGCGCCGAGTTGGCTGACCGCGCCGGCGAAAAGGTCGCGGGTTATAGCAAAGGCATGAAACAGCGCCTGGCGCTGGCCCGCGCCCAGCTCCACGAGCCCCAGTTTCTTTTTCTGGATGAACCGACCGGTGGCCTCGATCCGGTCGCGGCGCGCCGGGTCCACGTGCTGATCACCCACCTGAGCCAAGAAGAAGGGCGTACGGTCCTGCTCTGCACCCACAACCTGACCGAAGCCCAAAAGTTGTGCCATCGGGTGGCCGTCCTGGAGCACGGGCGGTTGGTGGCCCTGGGCACGCCCGCAGAACTGGCCCGCCAATTGGGTCGGAGCCGTCGTCTGGAAATCGAGGTCGACCACGCCGACCTCGAAACGGCGCGCAGTATTTTGCAGGGGGACTTTGGCGCCGAATTCGACCATGAGGACGGTGCTCGCTTGAGGATTACGGGTATCGAACATGCCAAGATCCCCGAACTGGTGACCCAGTTGGTGACGGCTGGTGTGCGTCTCTATCAGGTCACCCCCCAGGAGCCCTCACTGGAGGATGTGTATTTTGCCTTGCATGGGGAAGCAGGCGGGCAGGAGGTAGGATCATGAATGGACGCGCCATCAAGGCCATTATTCTCAAAGACTTGCGGGTGGTCCTTCAAAACAAGGGGGTGATGATCCCGTTGATCATCGTGCCCCTGGTGTTCATGGTGGGCCTTCCAGCCATGACGGCCTTGATGCCTCTCATGGAGGGGGAGGTGGAATCGGAGCTTCAAGAGCTGAATCCCTTCTTGGAGCAGATGCCCGATTCCCTCAAAAGTGAGATCGCTGGTTACACCGAAGCGCAGACCCTGATCGTGCTCCTGCTGGTCTATTTCCTGGCGCCGATGTATTTGATCCTACCCCTGATGGTCTCTAGCGTGATCGCTGCCGATAGCTTTGCCGGTGAAAAGGAGCGCAAGACCCTGGAAGCGCTGCTGTACACCCCCACCACCGACGCCGAACTCTACCTGGCCAAGCTGTTGGCTGCCTGGCTGCCGGCCGTGGCCGTCGCCTGGGGCGGGTTTGTGCTCTATGCCATCACAGCCAACGTGGCGGCCTGGCAGACCATGGGCCAGGTCTTTTTCCCGAATCTGATGTGGGTTATCCTGGCGTTGTGGGTGGCCCCGGCTGCATCCGGGATCGGTGTGAGTGCGACGGTCCTGATCTCGGTCCGGGCCCAAGGGTTCCAGGATGCGTATCAGATGGGCGCCCTGCTGGTGTTGCCCATTATCCTGCTGGTGCTCGGCCAGGCCGCCGGTGTCATCTATTTCAGCCCGTGGTTGGTGTTTCTTTTGGGCTTGGTACTGTGGGCAGTCGACGCCGCCCTGTTGTGGCTGGGCAGGCGGATCTTTCAGCGGAGCGAGCTGGCCGCCCGGCTCTAGTCTGAGAAAAAAAACGATCTGACCTGGGTTCGATAGTGTATCTCTTTCGGTGGAAAATGCTCAGATGACATTTTCACGCGTGCAG
>CAYVLO010000599.1:0-2075 GCA_964452125.1 uncultured Anaerolineaceae bacterium
CCCGGTTGCCTCACTGGTTCACGAGCTCACGATAGGACACATACAGATCAGATAGTAGATCTGCGGAAGCAGTATCCCCGCGAGCAAGCAAAGTGACGATCTCATCACGCCGGGTCAGCAGCGGCTGTAGACTTGCTAATTCTGCCTCCGAGAGGCCTGAATCAGCGCCATTTGCTGTTTCTGTCCGCAGGGCAGTAAAAAAGTCACTGGCAGCTTGACGGGCTGTTTCATAATCGCCCCGTTGCGCGTAAATGGCTGCGGAGGCAAGGCTGTTCTCCATCCTGGCCAGGCTCAGTTGGCGCTCTGCCTCGGCAAGACTGCTGGAGCATTGGGAGTTCACCCGCCACATGGGGACAAAGCCGAGCAAGAAGGCGAGGAGCAGCAGGGCCACATAGATGATAAAGCGCCGTATCCGGTGAGTGGTTCTGGATTGCCGGTTTTCGCTCATGGTAGCTCTCCTTGGTGTGATTCCGATTTCACGGCGCCCAACGCGATCAGGCTCGCCAGGCGTGGCGGCGCCGAACCGTCGTCGGACGCTTCGCGGAACCGGTTGACCGCGATTGTGCTGCCTGGCAGGTTCATTTCGCTGGGTTCCGTTTGCGGCGACTGGTCGCGCCATGAGTCAATGAGCAGTCCGGCGAGAGTAATCGTGCTTGACATTGGACACCCCCTATATCGTCGGTGCTGTGCACCCATACCTAATGGGTACGGATTGGCTTGGTTGGGCAGTGACTATCATTGGATGTAACTCGCGTAGCAAGTGCATCCAGTGACTCTGGGGGACATGCTGCCCTACGTGAGGTCGCATGTCCCCCGGGCCACGGCGTCTGCCGGTCAGGGTGAAAGGCGAATTAGCGCCCCCGGAAGAGAAGCTTGACGATCGCCAACAGGATGACGGCGCCCAGCAACGACCACAGCAGAGATGCTATGTCAAAGCTGGACGCGGTGAAGATACCCTTGCCAAACAGAAAGCCGGCCAACAAGGCGCCCACGAGACCGACGACGATATCGACCAGCAGGCCGCCTCGCGTCTTCATAATCATGCTGGCCACGTAGCCGACAATCGCCCCCACGATGATGGTTACAATCAGGTTAATCATGCTGTCCTCCTCTTTCAGTATCTGGTGACCACGGATCCTTTGTGTTTGTACGACTTTCTCCAGGCGGCTGGGTGCCCGACATTCGGCCCGCCACGGCACCCATGCGCGCTCCGATTCTAGCCATCCTTGGCGTCTTTCAGCCGACGATCGAATTCCTGCTCGGCTTGCTCACGGGTGTAGCCATACTTCTGCTGGAGCAGGGCGATGAGCTGGTCGGCCTTGCCCCCCACCCGTTCCAGGTCGTCGTCGGTGAGTTCGCCCCACCACTCTCTGATCTGACCTCGCATTTCCTTCCATTGGCCTTCGAATATGTCCTTGTTCATCCTGCGGCCCTCCTGTTTCCTTCGAATAGGCTGCCCTCAGCTTGCAATGGCGCTCCGGGCAGCATGGCGCACCAGCGCTCTGCCCACTTGCCGATGTGACATCTTCTTTTGCCGGGCTGGGCGGGTCCGATGCCTGCGCCGGCGGGTCAGACGTGGGCGGAAGAGCGGCTCGTAAACCCTGGCGCACGTGCTCCAGAGCTTGCGCGAGCTTGTCAAACTCCGTGGACTTGTCGAAAAAAAAGTCCGCGCCGGCTTCCTCGCATTTCTCTCGGTACTGGACATGGGCAAAGTTGGTGAGCATGATGACTTGCGGGGCCGGCGTCATCTTTTTCACCTCGCGCAGCACCTCGATGCCATTGCCCCCTGGCATGCGAATGTCGAGGATCACGACGTCGGGCCGTGTCTGGCGAATGGCCGCCAAGGACCCAGGCACATCTTCGGCCTGCCCCACCACATCCACCTCTGGCAAGTCCAACGCCATGGTGACCAGGCGTTCCCGTATAGTGGCTGAATCGTCGCTAATGAAAACCTTGAGCTTGTTCATCACTCAAGATTATACACGCTCGGCGGGCTCGGGTCTACCGGTGGAAATCTTACTCCTTTGTAGGCGGCAGGCTCACTGGTGTGTCGGTGTTTGTCCTACATCACCCCG
>CAYVLO010000600.1:0-2061 GCA_964452125.1 uncultured Anaerolineaceae bacterium
ACCTGCTCCCCGATCAGCGCGTCGCCCTGACCCGTTTCCCCTGCCGATTGACCCGATTCGCTGCCACAGGCAACCAGGGTCAGCAGCAGGACAAAAAGAAAGACAAACAGGAGTCGATTCATAGGCTATCTCTCTTTCCTGACTCTGCCCGCATCGGCAGGGTCGCGTCTGTGGATCTGATGGCCCTAGTATAGCACAATCTTGCACCAAAGCCAAGCCTGACACTCTCTCAGCATGGGGCAGGGTGTATTTCAACTTTCTGGGTGAGTTCGTTACACCCTTTGGGTGGTGAGTAGCCATCCTCTGGAGTGCGTGCCTGCCTTGGCAGGACGCTTGCTGCCGCACTCCAGATTCATCCCCATCAATGAAGCCTCGAAGCCATGAATGCGCTTGCCCTGTCTCTCAGCCAGAACGGTTCTCGTCCAACACCAGCGCCTGACTCTGAAGATCCCACATCCGACGATAGAGCCCGTCCATCTGCATCAAATCCAAATGGGAACCCCTTTCGACCACCCGACCGGCGCGCAGCACCAGGATCTCGTCGACCCTTTCCAGGCCCACCAACCGATGGCTGATGATCAACGCCGTCCGCCCCTCCATCAGCCGGTGGAGGGCTTCCATCACCTGCCGTTCGGTGAGGGCGTCGAGGTTGGCCGTCGGCTCGTCCAGGATCAGAAACGGCGCATCCTGCAGAATCGCCCGGGCGATGGCCAGCCGCTGCCGCTCGCCGCCGCTTAGGCGCAGGCCCTGCTCGCCGATCCAGGTGTCGTACCCTTTGGGCAGGGCCGCCACAAAGGAATGGATCTGGGCCTGCCGGGCCGCGTCCACGATCTCGCCTTCCGTGGCCTCAGGCCGGGCCAGCGACAGGTTCTCGCGGATGGTGGCGTTGAACAGGTGGGTGTCCTGGGCCACCACCGCCATCGAGCGCCGCACCTCCTCGGGATCGAGCTGCCGGACGTCGCGCCCGCCCACCAGGATCCGCCCTTCCTGGGCATCCCAAAAGCGGAGGAGCAAGCGCACCAACGTCGATTTGCCGGCGCCGCTGGGCCCCACCACCGCCACATGCTTGCCCACAGGCAGATCCAGATCCAGGCCAGCCAGGGCCGGGGGCTCGCCCGGCCCGTAGGCAAAGTGGAGCCCCTCCACCCGCAGCGAACCCTCCGGCGGCAGCGGTTCCGGGTCGGCAGGTGCGAGAACGGCAGGCACGGCGTCGCCGATCTCGAACAGCCGCCGGGCCGCCTCCAGACTGGTCTCCAGGGTCTGGAAGGCCTGGGGAAGGGGCAATACGGCCTCGAAACTGGCGATCACAGCCAGCACCAACACAGCCAGACTCACCCCATTCAGCGCCCCAGCATTCACCGCGGGGATGGCGACCACCAGCAGGGCTACGGTAGCCAGGTTCATGATCAGCCCGCTCAGCGCCCCATGCAGAGCGCTGATGCGCGTCATGCGCTCCTGCACAGCGCCCAATTCCCGGCTCTGAACCTGAACCCGCTCCAGATGGCGGGCCTCGTCGCCAAAGGCCAGGAGATCGGCCACGCCCTGGACCCCATCCAGCAGGGCAGCGTTCAATCCGGCGCGGATCTGAACCAGTCGCCGGCCCGGCTCGCGCCCGAGGGCCCGGGTGAGCAGGGGAAGCCCAATCCCTACCGCCGCCAGACACGCGACCTGAATCAGGGCCAGGCGGGGATCGAAATAGCCCATCAGCGCGGCAGTCAGCGCGGTGGTCAACAAGGCCACCAGGGGGGGCGCCAGGACGCGCAGGAAGAAATTCTCCAATACTTCCACGTCGGCCACGATCCGCGCCAGCAGGTCGCCGCTGCGATGGCCCAAGAGTCGCGCCGGGGCCAGGGGCTCCAGCTTGCCATAGAGCCAGACCCGCAGCCGCGCCAGCAGGCGAAAGGTCACGTCGTGGGCGGCAAGACGCTCCAGGTAGCGAAAGACGCCGCGGGTGATGCCAAAGAAACGGACGCCGACGATGGCCACCTGCAGGTCGGCGATGGAGGGCTGGAGCGCGGCGCTGGCGATCAGGTAGGCCGAGGTGGTCAACAAGGCGATGCC
>CAYVLO010000601.1:0-2052 GCA_964452125.1 uncultured Anaerolineaceae bacterium
CCTGGTCGATCACGTGCTGCGACAGTCGCGGCACGCCCAGGTCGGCAGCCACCACCCCTAGGAGCAGCAGCAGGGCGAGGAGGGCATCGCGCGCATAGGGCGCCACATACACCAACATCCGTCTCAATGACTTCACAGTCGCCTCCACGTCAATTAGCCGTCTAATAGTTAGCTGACTAAATAATACACGACTTCAGTCGCCTGTCAATGGTCTTCAGCGTCGCGAGGACCACTAAGGCAGGACAAACGTGCCGATCGTGGTGTGGTCTCCGATCGCATGCCCGGTGATATCCACCACCGGCAGCCGAGACATATCGGCCAGCAGGTACCAGCCGACGATGATCGTGTACTCCCCCGAGGGACCGCTCGTATCGAGATAGAAGCTGTAGGGATCGACCACCTCCTCGGCGGGCTGCCATCCGCTCGTGGGTCGCGCGCCCTGAACCGGCCACGTATCAACCTGGCCGTAGAGACGCCCATCCGGACCGATCACCTGCAGAAAGACCGTGTAATCACGCTCGGGACGCTGCAGCGCACGCCACCTGAGGATCACGTCCAGAGGCCCGCCGGCGGGCACCCCGGTGGCGTCGAAGGTCGCCTCCTGAAGCAACAGCTGCCCGTCGTAGTTGGCCCATCCCCCGACAGAGGGAACCACCTCGATCGTCTCCAGGGGACAGCGCTCGCGCGCTGGGCCGAGCCAGGTGCAACGCAACGCTTGGTCCCCAGTCTGGCGCGAGGGCTCCAGACGATAGGGGCCGGGCTCCGTCGGTGCCGTCAACGTTACCTTTCGTAGGACGGGTTGCAGGGCGCCGCCCGAGACGACCTCCCCACAGCGCACGGTGGCCCCTGCATAACCACGGGCGATCAACGGGGTGACCACCAGGGCGCCACGATCCTCCAGCGGTATCCACTGGAGGTCAAAGAGCGTGTCGCCCGTCGCGCCGCGGCACAACCAGACCAGGTCGAGATCCACGACGGCGCCTGAGGAGATCGTGCCGGGTAGGTCAGCAGCCAGGAGACGGGTCGATGGTGGGGCGAAGATCATCGACCGGTTCTCCGGCAACGCCACGGTCTGTGCCGGCACCGTGATCACGCGCAGCGGATACCAGTCGGTCTCCGTCCCTGCCGCCGGCAGCCCTCGCGCCTCGAAGCGCGGGAAAAGCCCGACCTCGAGCCGGTAGCGCCCAGGAGGCAACCACGCGGGCCAAGCTAGGGCGTGGTAATCGTCGACGACCCAGCCCGGCTGCCAGGCGGGTGTCGCCGTGTAGCCGCGCACCGGGCGTCCGTCGTTGCGCTCCCAGACAACGCGCGCATCTTCAGGATCGACCAGCCGTAACCGCACCTCCAGGTCCTCAGCGACCGGGGCGGTGACCCGCCAGGTCAGCGTGAGGTGGCTGAGTGCGTCGGACCACCCATCGGTCGCCAGCTCGTGCGAGGCCAAGAGCAGAGCTTCCCCGAAGGCGGCACTCGCCTCAACCGTCGGAGCCGTTCCGGCGAACATAGAGGGCGGAGCCACTGCGACCAAGGGCCCCAGCGAACTCACGCCATAGGCATCCATCCCCGGGAGATAGCGGGCCAGATAGACCTGCTGCCCCTGCGCCCAACGGGCCGCCAGCGCCTCACGGTACTGGGGTTCACTGAAGAGCGTCACCATCTCCAGATCAGGTCGCAGTCCTTCGATTTGCTGGAGATAGTAGAGCGGGGGGAACTTCTCGCTGTCGGCCAGGATCGCTCCACCCTGGGCCAACGGCAGATCAAGCACATAGCGCGCCCAGGCCTCGTCGGCGCGACCCTCGGTCACCGTATCCAGGGTGGGTCCGGTCAACCAGAGTTGCCGCAGGCCCGTCCCCACCAGCACGACGGTCAGGGCAGCCTGGAGTCCCCCACGGATCAGCGGCCCGCCGAACGCCCGCCCAACCGCGACCAGACCACGACGGACGACCTGCAGGCCCCAGCCGACCCAGAAGAGCAGCACAACGTGGGCGGGGATCAGAAAGGCCGCATAGTCCGGCTCGGCCACATAGAAGCTCAGGTTGAACCAGGCCCAGGCGC
>CAYVLO010000602.1:0-2052 GCA_964452125.1 uncultured Anaerolineaceae bacterium
CATGGGCGCGTTCTTTTTGAGATTGGCCAACACGGCCACCCGCAACCTCTTCATTTACTCCTCCTCCACGGATCCCGTGAGCTGTGATTTGATCGGACGCCAGTGAATGCGGGTCAGCCGCTGGTGGCTCGCCTCGAACCCTGCAGGGGCGATGATTCTGCGCTCGCCCGATAACAGCGCGGCGACCCCTTCCTGTCCATCTTCGTCCTTCCGCGCCTGACAGGCTGGGCAGCGTGAAGGATCATGGGGCTTGTAATCGTCGGGTTCTGTATAGGCGGTGATCATCCCTTCAAAGTTCCGTACCACCATCCGTTTGTCCGACTGGCTGATCACATACTGGGGCATCACAGGCACCTTGCCCCCGCCCCCCGGCGCATCGATCACAAAGGTGGGAACCGCAAAGCCGGAAGTATGCCCGCGCAAGGCCTCAATAATCTCGATGCCAGTGGAAGCCGACGTGCGAAAGTGCCCGGCTCCGGCCACCAGATCGCACTGGTAGAGGTAGTAGGGACGGACGCGCGCCTTGACCAGAGCATGGACCAGGTCCATCATCACGTGGGGGCAGTCGTTCACTCCTGCCAACAGAACCGATTGACAGCCCAGGGGAATTCCGGCATCGGCCAACAGGCCACAAGCGCGAACTGTTTCGGGGGTCATCTCGCGAGCGTGGTTGACGTGGATGTTCATCCACAACGGATGGAACCGCTGCAGCATCGAAACCAGCTCTGCGTCGATCCGTTGCGGCAAGAAAACCGGCACGCGGGTACCGATGCGGATCACCTCGACGTGGGGAATGGCCCGCAACCGGGAAAGAAGATACTCCAAGGTCTTTAGGGGCAGCATCAGGGGATCGCCGCCCGAAAGCAGTACGTCGCGAACTTGCGGGTTGCCGGCGATGTAGAGAAGCTGCGCCTCGTGATTCTCACGGCTGAACTGAGCCGCGGCATGGCCGACAATGCGGCTGCGTGTGCAATAACGGCAGTAGCTGGCGCATTGGGTGGTGACGAGCATGAGTACACGGTCCGGGTAGCGATGCACCAGGCCCGGAACGGGGGAATGGGCGTCTTCACTGAGGGAGTCGACCATCATTGACTCAAAGCCCGCCAGTTCGCGACCGGTCGGTACCACCTGGCGCCGAATGGGACAATCGGGATCGTCGGGATCGATCAAAGAGGCAAAGTGGGGAGTAATATCGAGGCGAAAGCGGTGTGATGCTCCCACCCCTTCCAACTCTTCCGCCGTCAGGCGGATCACCTGGCCAAGTTCTTGGATGGTGTTCAGGCGACGGCTTAGCTGCCAGCGCCAGTCGCGCCACTTGGCATCGGGCACGTCGGCCCAAATTGCGGGTCTGGGAGTCGAGCCTGTGGCCGGACTCCCAGGAGGTTCCGGCTCTTGCGAAACCTGGTCTGTGGACATTTCTCTTTTTGTTCCACCTTTCTGTATCGTATGGGCATTGCCACCCGGGATCTCGCCCGGGCACAGCCGGTGGTGGGCCACCGGAAGCGGCGGCATTGTAACACTATCAAAGTCAAATGACAAATACGCGAGGCAGCAAGATCGCAGTCTATAGAGGCGAGGCTCATACCGGGCATCTTGTGCCCTACGTCCCGAGTGCCCTCGATGGCTGGGCCAACACCTGCCAGCCGCCGCGAGTCGCACATGGCAAACGGGCGTGATACTCGGGTAGTGCATCGGCGATCGCTTTCACCAGTTTCGGGTCCGCTTTGGCCACAGCCAGGATCACGCGCCCGACGTTGTCTCCTTCGGTGGCTACCATGCCAATGACCTCCGAGGGTCCCAGATCGAGGTTGTGGGCGGCAACGGCAAGGACCTGTTCCCGCTCCCCTTTGGGAATCAGATCCATCTTGTTTAGCACCACAACAAAGGGCTTTTCCAGCTTGAGCAGATCATCGAACCCGTGGCCTGGCAGTCCGGGTGAGGACTGCGATCTGGCAGGGGAAAGGGACAGCCCTGAGACAGGAATGCTTCGATGTATGCTTTGACGGAACCGAAAAATGGCTGTACAATGACCACGAGTTGGGGACGCCTCCC
>CAYVLO010000603.1:0-2050 GCA_964452125.1 uncultured Anaerolineaceae bacterium
GATCTCGCCTTCTTCCACGTGCAGGGAGACGCCCTTGAGGGCGTGGATCGAATCATAGTAGGTGTGGATCTCGTGGACTTCTAGGAGGGCCATGTTATGCGGTTGCTCCTCTCCCCAGGTAGGCTTCGATGACTCGAGGATCGCGCTGGATTTGAGCCGGTTCCGCCTCGGCGATTTTGCTGCCATAGTCGAGGACGGTGACCCGATCGGAGATGCTCATGACGACCTTCATGTCGTGTTCGATGAGAAAGATGGTCAAGCCCAGTTCGTCGCGCAATTTTCGGATAAAAGCCATGAGGTCCTGGGTTTCGGAAGGGTTCATCCCGGCAGCCGGCTCGTCCAAGAGCAGGAGTGTGGGCTGGCTGGCCAACGCTCGGGCAATTTCCAGGCGACGCTGGTCGCCATAGGGCAGGTTCTTGGCAAACTGGTCGCCCTGCCCCTGCAAGCCGACAAAGGCCAGCAGTTCCAGCGCCTTGTCGATGGATTTCTTTTCCTCCTGCTTGGCGCGGGGCAGCCCCAGGACAGACCCAATGACCCCGGTGTGGAGCTGCGTCTGTTGGCCCACGAGAATGTTCTCCAGGGCGGTCATGTCGCGAAAAAGGCGGATGTTCTGGTAGGTGCGAGCGATGCCCAGGGATATGATCTGGTCGGGCCGCAGGGTGGTGAGCGACTTGCCCAGGAAGGTGATGGCGCCTTCTTCGGGTTGGTAAAAGCCGGTGATGCAGTTGAAAAAGGTGGTCTTGCCGGCGCCGTTGGGACCGATCAAGCTGACGATCTGACCCTCGGCGACGGAAAAATCGAGGGCGTTGACGGCGGTCAGGCCGCCAAAGCGCTTGGTGATTCTTTGTGCTTCGAGTATGTTCATGTCCAAGCCTCAGTCGCCGGTTGGCGCGGCGCTGGCATCGGCTGAAGCGTGCAACTCCATGCGACGTCGTTTGGAAGGCCAGAGGCCTTCGGGGCGGACGATCATCATCAGGATGAGGAGGGCGCCAAAGGCCAGCATGCGGTAATCGTCCAGCTCGCGCAAGATCTCGGGCAGGCCCTTGAGCACCAACGCGCCGACGACGACGCCCGGAATGCTGCCCATGCCGCCGATGATGACCAGGCAGAGCACATTGATCGAGACCATGAGGGTAAAGTCCTCGGGGCCCACGAACTGGTTCCGCGAGGCATAGATGCCGCCACCCAGTCCGGCAAAGGCTGCGCCAATGGCAAAGGCCAGCAGTTTGTATTTGAGGGTATAGACGCCCATGGCGGAGGCTACATCTTCGTCTTCGCGCATGGCCATCCAGGCCCGGCCGGTCCGCGAGTTCTGCAGGCGGTGGGTGACAAAAGCCACCAGGCCGATGCCCAACAGGACGAGGTACATATAGTGCATGGCGCTGTTGAGGGTCGCTCCGAACAGAACCGGCCCGCCGATGTTGCGGATACCCTGAGGTCCGCCAGCAAAGGAGGTCAGGACGTCGCTTTTCGATAGGATGCGGATAATCTCCCCAAAGCCCAGGGTGACGATGGCCAGATAGTCGCCGCGCATACGCAGCACGGGGATGCCGAGCAGGACCCCCGAGAGGCCAGCGACCAGGACGCCGATGGGCAGCGCCAGCCAGAAACTCAGCATGAGGCCATGGGGCAAGGGCGCCGTCAAGATGGCCACGGTGTAGGCGCCGATGGCAAAAAAGGCCACGTAGCCAAGGTCCAGCAGGCCGGCCAGCCCGACGACGATGTTCAGGCCAAGGCCCAGCATGACATAGATACCCACGGTGCCCAGGGTATAGTTCCAGTAGCGGTTCAGGACCATGGGGGCCAGGAGCAAAATGACCAGAGCCACCATAATCAGGATGTGGTGCGAGTAGCGAAATGCAGCAAATCGCTCCACAAGCGAGTTGCTCCTGACACCATCAACAGCCCGGCGTATCGGGCGAGACAAGGCCGCCCGCCAGGCATAGCGAGCCGAAACGACGGCCCACAAGGCGCCCAGCAGGCCGGCTGCAGCGGCCAGCAGGCCGTTGGCGAGCGCGCCGCCCAAAGGACCCCACCCTAGGGTCAGCAT
>CAYVLO010000604.1:0-2048 GCA_964452125.1 uncultured Anaerolineaceae bacterium
TGATGAACAGGGAAGCCCGCAGGCCCGGGGCGTTCTGTTTGACAAAGCAAAAGTCGCAATTGTTGGCGCAGCGCCGAATGTCCACATCAAAGGTCGGATTGGTGAAGGACAGCCCCAGATCCTCGTAGTAATCCCGCTCCGCTTCGATCACCACCGGCCCGCCGTCCTGCTCCACCACCAGCTCCAGCGACTCTTCGGCGCCATAGAATTGCACATCGATGACGTCGCGCGGGCAATGTCCATTGATCTCCAGCAGCCGATCTCCGGGCCGGAGACCGATCTCCTCCCCCAGGCTGCCTGGCTCTACCTCGGCGATGATCGCCCCGGGTCCTTGGGTCACGTTCGTTCTCCTGTCGAAAAAGCGCCTGGGGGTATCCCAGGCGCAGCGGTGAATCTCGGTGGTCCCTGCCTTCTAGGCCTCTTTGTATCCATCCACCAGGGCCTGGACCTGCTCCATCACCTGAGCGATGCTGAGGCAGGTGGTATCCACGATATGGGCGTCGTCGGCCGGGCGGAGGGGCGACAGGGCCCGCCCCGAATCGATTTCGTCCCGGCGCTGCACCGAGGCCCGAACCTCGGCATAATCGGCCTCTTCTCCCCGGGCCACCATCTCCCGATAGCGCCGCCGGGCCCGTTGATCGAGGGTGGCGTCCAAATAGACCTTGAGATCGGCGTCGGGCAGCACCACGGTGCCAATGTCGCGCCCCACCATCACGATCCGACCTGCCTGGCCGATGCGCCGCTGCTGGTCGACCAACGCCTCGCGCACGCCCAGGTAGGTGGACACAGGCGAAACCACTGCATTGACGTCGTCGCGGCGGATGTCCCACGTGATATCCTCGCCTTCGGCCAGGACGGTGTATTGCCGGCCGTCGTCCACGGTGGGCCGGATCACCTCGATTTTGAGGGTCCGGGTCAGTTCCGTCACCCCGTATTCGTCCCCGATGGCGATCCCCCGTTTGAGGGCCATCCAGGCCACGGCGCGGTACATCACGCCCGTGTCAAAATAGACATAGCCCAGTCTTTCGGCCAGCAGCGCCCCGATAGTGCTTTTGCCCGAGGCAGCGGGGCCGTCAATGGCAATGGTCAAAGGTCGCGCCAATCTCATCCTCCCTACTCGAAGCACACACTATCGTCTTGGTCTGGCGGGCCTGCGCCCCTTGGAGCTGCGGCGCTGCGCCCTCTTTTTCACCGATTCGAGTTCTCCCACCTCTTTGGGCGTCAGGTAGCGCCACTGACCCACCTCCAGGGCGTCCAACTTGAGGGGCCCCAGGCGGACGCGCGTCAGCTCGCGGACGGGATGGCCCAGAAGGGCCGCCACCCGCCGGATCTGTCGCTTGCGCCCCTCCCGCATGGTGACTCGCAGGTAGGTGCCATGCTTGTCCTTGGCCAAGACCTCTATCTGGGCCGGGACGGTCGGCTGGTCATCCAGCAGCACGCCGCGCCGCCACGAATCCAGCGTCTTTTCCGAGGGCGCGCCGTTGACCAACACCCGGTACTCTTTTTCGTGCTCGTAACGAGGATGGGTCAGGAGGTTTGCCAGCTCGCCATCGTCGGTGAGCAGGATCAACCCCTGGCTATTGGCGTCCAGGCGCCCCACAGGATACAACCTCTCGGGCACCGAGATCAGATCGCCCAGGGCCGTCCGGCCTCGGGGATCTTCCATCACCGATAGGATGCCCTTGGGCTTGTTGAGAAGCACATAGACATGATCGGCGCCCACCTGGATGCGCTGGCCGTCTACGCGGATCTGATCCCGCTTGGGATCCACTTTGGTGCCCAGTTCGGTGACCACCCGGCCATTGACCTGCACCCGGCCCTGAAGGATCAGCTCCTCCGCGCCGCGGCGCGAGGCCACGCCGGCATGGGCCAGGATTTTATTCAACCGTTGACTGCTATCTTCGGACATGATTTCCTAGTTGGATCGATTGGGTCGCGGGCCGAAACAGCCGTGATAACCGCCACCCTGAAGCGAGTCTAGCATACTTTGGAGTGGGCGTCAATTCTGCGCCTTCCCTCAAATGTGGCATGCCGCGCCCCGACAAATT
>CAYVLO010000605.1:0-2040 GCA_964452125.1 uncultured Anaerolineaceae bacterium
CACCTCCACGATCATCCATGACGAGGTGGATCCCCTGTGCCACCCGTTGGGACCCAACAACAAACTGATCTTCTCGCCCGGCATTGTGACGGGCACCTCCGCCCCCACCAGCGCGCGCATCTCGGTGGGCGCGAAATCGCCGCTGACCGGAGGCATCAAAGAGGCCAACTCCGGGTCCACCTTCCCGCCAGCCCTGGCAGCCATGGGCGTGCGCGCCATTGTGGTGGAAGGCCAGCCCAAGGAAAAGGGCAAATTCTGGATGGCCCACCTGACCTACGACCAGGCCAAGGGCGAGCCCAAGGTGGAATGGCTACCGGCCGACGAATATGTGGGCCGCGACCTGTACGAGGTCTTTCCTGAGCTCTTTGAGCGATTTGGCAAAGTCAGCGTGGCCGGCATTGGCTTGGCTGGCGAGTTCCTCTACAGCAACTCGGGCGTCGTCTTTGACGACCAGGCCGGCCGGCCCTCCCGCTATGCCGGACGCGGCGGCCTGGGCGCGGTGATGGGCAGCAAGGGGCTCAAGTTCATCATCCTGGATCGCAAGGGCGCCCCCGGCGTACAAATAGCCAACAAGGAGCTGTTCGAGCAAGGGCGCAAGAAACTCACCGCGGCCCTGATGCAGCACGACATTACCAAGCCCAAGGGCGGCCTGAACACCTATGGCACGGCGGTTCTGGTCAATATCATGAACGAAGCCGGTGGCCTGCCCACCCGCAACTTTAGCAGCGGTCGCTTTGAAGGCGCCGCCAAGATCGCGGGCGAGGCGCTGTTCGAAGGCAACAAGGAGCGAACCGGTAAAGAGATCTATAACCATGCCTGTAGCCCCGGCTGCATCATCCAGTGCTCGAATACCTGGCATCGCGAAGACGGCACCGAGCTGGTTTCCTGCCAGGAGTATGAATCGATCTGGGCCTTTGGCGCCAACTGCGGCATCGACAGCCTGGACGTCACCGGCGAGCTGATCAAACTGTGCAACGCCTATGGCCTGGATACCATCGAGGCGGGCACCACCATGGCCGTCGCCATGGAAGGTGGATTGGCCGAGTTTGGGGATGGCGCCAAGGCCATCGAGCTGATGAAAGAGATCGGCAAGGGCAGCCCGGTGGGACGGATTCTGGGCGCCGGCACAGCCACGACGGCCCGAGTCCTGGGCGTGACGCGGGCGCCAGTGGTCAAGGGACAGTCTATGCCGGCCTACGAACCGCGCGCGGTCAAGGGCATCGGCATGGTCTATGCCACCGGCACCATGGGCGCGGACCACACTCAGGGCTACACCATTGCCCCGGAGATCTTGGGCGTTGCCGGCAAAGTCGACCAGTTCGACCGGGACAAAGCCGCCCTGGCCCGCGGGTTCCTGGAGGCAACCGCTTTCATCGACTCCTGCGGCCATTGTCTGTTCATCGCTTTCGCCATTCTCGATATCGCCAGCGGGTTTGAAGGCGTCGTGGAAGAGTGCAACGGCGTCCTGGGCACCAACTGGACTATGGACGACGTGGGCCGTATCGGCAAAGAGATCCTGGCCAAGGAACGAGCCTTTAACCAGGCGGCCGGCTTGGACAAGGAAGCCGATCGAATGCCCGAGTTCATGAAGCTGGAAACCCTGCCGCCGCACAATGTCACGTGGGACATTGCCGACGAAACCCTGGACGCGGTCTGGGAAGGCTAAGCCTACCCTGCACGTAACGACCGAACTGCCGGGTTCCCGCATGGGGCCCGGCAGCTTGTTGCAAGGATTCTGTACAGATGATTACAGTTTATGTGAAGCTGTTTGCCACACTGCGCACCTACCGCCCTGGACTCGGGATCGGCGAGGCATTCCCCGTGCAAGTGCCAGAGGGCGCCACGGTAAGAGATCTGATCGCCCTTCTCGAACTGCCCGAGGACGAGGTCAAGATCATCTTTATAAACGCCCTCAATCGTGAGCCCGAGCACGTGCTGGCCGATGGCGACGAACTGGGGCTTTTTCCGCCCATCGGCGGCGGCTAGCCCTAGCAGCCTGTCGGAGAGAAAACCACCGAGGCAAAACACCGTCTGTTCTGT
>CAYVLO010000606.1:0-2036 GCA_964452125.1 uncultured Anaerolineaceae bacterium
CTCCAGGCTCCGAAAATCCACCACCTCGGGCATCGCATTCAAGATCACGTTTGCCAGCGCATTCGCATTCTCCACCCCGCGCAGGCTCGCCCACAGCGCCCCCTCTATGCCCATGCCGCTGATAGCCCCCGGGGTGATCCGCTCATAGATCGACCGGAACGGATCCCCCATCTCTGACACCCGCACCTGTGGATCCAGCCCGGTCAACCGGTCGGCAATGGCCTGAATTTGCGTTCGTTCTAACACCGCTTCCCTCCTTTGGCGGCCTGGCGTTTGGGTATTGACAATCTCTCTTGATTCGGCTATAATGTGCCTGAGAGAAGATGCCCCGCCAGGCTAATCTCGATTGGCGCCCAACGTGCTGCTCACGCTGGGCGCCGTCCCTTTTCAGTGACTCTCACCCTTCCGACTGGAGGGAGCCGGTGGGCGCCTGCCCCCGGCTCCCAGTTCTGGGGCAACTAGGAGAATTCCCAATGCCCCAACCCCTCATCAAGAGTCAACGGGCGGCCAAACCCAGCCGCGGCCCCGACTTCTCCGAAATCGCCCAGGGGCTCCAGATCGGCCTCTTTGATCTCAAGCAGCTCTTCAACGGTGGGCTCGCCCTGCCCATGGGACCATCGTTTGACGTGTACCACGAACCGCCCATCGGGCGTCTTGTACAGGGTCTCGGTGACCCCGCGCGTGTCGGTAAGTTGCCCATCCCGATCTTGCCCATATTCCGTCCGGCTGCCCAGTTCCTCAGCCTCAAAACAGACCTCGCGCCTACTGTCCTGAGAGATCCCATTGCCCGTGAGCAAGGGCCCGACCAATACTGTTTGCTCTGCCATCGTTTCACCTCCGTTTTGTGTTGGAGCCGGTGAACGCCTGGCCACCGGCTCCCAGTGTGTCAAGTGCTACGCCTGGTCATTGCAGAACTTTAGGGCCTCATCCAGAGTGACGGGCCGTAAAGTCATAGGAAGCACAAAGCCAGCTTCGCTGCCCAACTCCGCAAACCGACCGTCGGGCTCCAGGTCGTCCGGCGTGATCTCAATCAAGGTCCCAGTGTTCGACACACCCCCCCGATCGATCTCTTTGTCGATATGGACAATCAACCGACCGTCAGAGGTCTCGTAAAGAGTGTGAATAATCTCGCTCGTGACGCGGCTCCCGTCGTCTATCCTGTCCTCTTCGACATATTTGGTCGAGGAAAGTTTGTTGCCCTCAAAAATGACTCTTTTCCGAGTGTCCCTGAATTCCTCGCCGCTGCACATAGTCAACTCGCCAACTTTCACCACTTGCAGTTCCATTGTGTCACCTCCGTTTTGTGTTCCGCTATCATCGCTCGCCGGACGCTTCCCGGCTCAGTTTGCCCATCGATACTGCTGCCTCAATCAGTTCATCCACAAGAGCCTCCATCTCGCCGTCATTGTCGCCATCCCATTTCAGACCGGCTGCCTCCCAGGGCATTCGAACATAGTGGGTCAACAGTCGGACTGCCCGCGCTTTGGCTCGAGCCACCCGAGCTGCCTGCCAATCGGTGTCCAAAGCGATTCCCCTCCCGGCCTGGATTCTGTCTCTACCGCCATTTGTCGACATTCCCGCTCACCTCCCTTCGTTTGCCAGTCGTGGCCGATTCCCTGGGCGTCGAAGGCGGCCGGACGCCAAAGCCCACCGCCACCGCAAGCAGGGCGTCGAAAAAGCCCCGCTGATAGAGCGCCGCGGCCTCGGTATCGAGGGGTGTCACCGTCCGGGCCGTGTTCCGTTGCACCTCCAGAGCGCTGGCCAGAATCCGGGTCACATCGTCACGAAACCAGCAGTCTAACCCCATGCTACCCCCCTCCCCTTCTGTCTCCCCGCGCACAAATGGCCCCCTTTGCGTGTGTGTGCGTGTGTGCGCGGTTCTTTCCAAAATGGCCACGGTCTCCCCTCCCCTTCTGGGTCGTGTGCCGGGCGTGGGTTTGGCCACCCGTTGCACACGCACGACGCACGACGCACGATTAATCCAGCGCCTTGCAGATTGTGTCCACCGGCGTGGTCAGGATCCAGCCCTGGGTTTC
>CAYVLO010000607.1:0-2028 GCA_964452125.1 uncultured Anaerolineaceae bacterium
GGTCAAGCGGCGGCCCAAATAGGTGGAAAAGCAGGTATCGCCCCGTCCGGTGCGCCCGGCCAACGAGCGAGGCGTAAAGGGCGCGTGGTACACCTGCCCCTCGGCAAACACCGTCACCCCCGACGATTGGGTCAACACGACCTCTTTGGGCCCATAGTCCGCCAGCCGCCGGGCAGCCTCGTCCAGATCGGTGAGCCCGGTGAGCAGCTCGGCCTCCGCGCGGTCGACCTTGAGATAGGTCACGTGGGCCAGGCCCTCCTCCAAATCGGGCCAGGGCTGAAAGACCAGCTCGTTGCCCACGCGCACCCGCACAAAGCCCTGGATATCCAACGCCACCGGCCCTCGTTGAGCCAGCAACTTGAGCAGGGGCAGATCGACCTCCCCGGCAATGATCGGCGCAATGGCATAGATCCGGGCCTTTAGATCGGTTAGGTCCTCCGGTCGAAAGGGACCCGCAAAGCCCAGAGGGATACACACGCGACGCTCCATATCGGCTGAATCATAGAGGTTCTCGATGCCCGAGGTCTGGGGGGCTGCAGTGGCAAACACCTGAACACCTTCGTCACGCATTTCCTCCAGCCGGGGGAAATCGTCGGGGTGCAGGCGGGTGACGACAGCCACCCCCACCCCCAGACGGCGCAGCGCGATGCTGCCGTAATACACCCCTCCCCCGGACGACGTCTCACCCTGTCCATCGACGACCAGCCGGTCGACGGCGAAATGCCCAATCATCATCACATCTACATCGTACATGGGAAAACCTCCCTGTGGACTGTTTTCTTCTACCCGCCATTTTACCACAAACTGACGCTCGTCAGCCAATTGCAGCCGCTGCGCATCAGACGCCCGGCGTGCAGGGGCAAGGCCGAGAAGCCACGAGATTGCCGATATTCTGCCTTCATACTACCCGGGCCCCACAGCAGAACCCAAGCAAGCTAAATTGGGTCTTGGCGAACCGCCCGACTTCTGCTATACTGGATCCATGAACGGAAAGCGACCTACCGTCACCATCCAACTCACGGCGCGCTGGCTGCTCGGGCTATTGGCGCTGTTGTTTTTGGTCCAAATTGTGGTGCCCAGCCGCGTCTGGACGGTGTTGCTGGTAGGGGTAGGCGGCGCCCTGGCGCTCGGCTATCTGTGGGTATCTCAGCTCGCGCGGCATCTGGCGCTCCACCGCCAGCGACGATATGGCTGGGCCCACGTGGGTGACGTGTTGGAGGAACGCTTTGCGGTGCAGAATCGCTCCCTACTTGGCGCCGTCTGGCTCGAGATCGACGATCGATCCGATCTGCCTGGCTATTCGGCCAACACTGTGCGCAGCGTCGAAGGACGACAGACGCTGCGCTGGCGCACCCAGGCAACGTGCCGGCAACGCGGCCTGTTCACTCTGGGCCCCTGGCGCGTCCACACCGGCGACCCTCTGGGCCTGTATCGGCTCACGCTGGACTTTGCCGAAAGTCAGTCCGTCCTTGTCTACCCGCCCGTCGTCCATCTGCCGGAATTGCGCCTGCCCCGGGGCATCGCCACAGGCGCCGGGCGGACGAGTCGCCGTGCACTGGACGTGACCACCCATGCGGCTGGTGTGCGGGGCTACGCACCAGGTGATTCGATCCGCCAGGTGCACTGGCCCAGCACTGCCCGCCATGACACCCTGATGGTCAAAACGTTTGATCTGGAACCCTCTGGCGACCTTTGGATTGTGCTCGATTTGGACGACTCTGTCCAGGCGGGCGAGGGCGAAGAATCAACCGTCGAGTATGGCGTCATCCTGGCAGCCTCCCTGGCCAGCCAGAGCCTGGGCGAGAACCGGGCAGTGGGCCTGGTGGCCTATGGTAGCGACGAGTCGGGACACGTACCTATGCCCACCCTGGTCCTACCCCAAAAGGGCAAGGCCCAAGAATGGCGCATCCTCGAAGTGTTGGCCACCGCCCGCACGGGAGGCCATTGGCCACTGTCCCGCGTGCTGGCCGAAATGGATCGCAACCTGGGTCGGGGCACCATCCTGGCGCTCATCACCCCCTCGTGCCA
>CAYVLO010000608.1:0-2019 GCA_964452125.1 uncultured Anaerolineaceae bacterium
CCTCAACGCTCCGGCCTACCCAGGGCCGGCCTGCCGCCTCCGGGCGCCGTGCAGATCCTCCAGATCGACGTAGCGGCGAATGGTGCCATCCTCGATGGCCCATATCCCTTGGGCAAATTGCTCGACAAAGTAGCGATCGTGGACGACCGCCAACACCGTGCCCTCGAAAGCGGTCAAGGCCTGCTCAAAACGGCTCCGCGAGGGGATGTCGAGGTGGTTGATTGGCTCGTCGAGGAGCAAAAAGTTGCAGCCCTCGGCCACCAGGCGGGCCAGGATCAGCCGCGCCCGCTCCCCAAAGCTCAGAGTGCCCACTTGGGCAAAGACGTCGTCGCCGCCGAACAGGAAAAAGTGCAGAAAGCTCCGAATTTCAGTCTGGTCCATCGCCGCTACGGCCCGGATGGTGTCGTAGGGCGTGCTGGATGGGTCGAGTTCCTCCTGTTCCTGGGCATAATAGCCCAAATTGACGCCGGAGCCCAGACGAACGCGCCCCGCAAGGGGGGCCATCTCGCCGCAGATCAGCCGCGCCAGCGTGCTCTTGCCCGATCCGTTGGGGCCCACCAGGGCGATCCGCTCCCCGGCGCGCAGGGTCAGGTTTACGTTTTGAAAGAGCAGGCGCTCGCCAAAGCCCATGGTGAGATTTTCAAGATGCACGACGTCGCGCCCGCTGGAGGGGGTTTCTCCAAACTCGAGCTTGAGTTGCCAACTGCGTTCCGGTTTGTCCACCCGCTCTTCCGAGTCCAGGAGCCGCTCGATGCGCCGCTGTTGCACCACGGCCTTGCGGGCGATCCCCTTGGCGATCTTGCGTGGGGCAAAGTCGATGGTCCCCAGCTCGATGGAACGGGCATAGTTCTTTTTGTCGGTGAGGGCGCTTTGCAGGCGGGCAATGAACTCTTGCTGATCTTTGTAAGTGTCCCACTGTTTTTCGTACTCGCGTTGTTTGGCCTGGGCATAATCCGAGTAGTTGCCCGGATACTCGTGGACGGCATGCTGGGCAGGGTCCATTTCCAGCACAACGCTCACCGTGCGGTCCAAAAAGGCCCGGTCGTGGGAGACGATGAGCAAAGCTCCGGGGAAGCGGCTCAGGTACCCTTCCAGCCACTCCAGGGCGTCGATATCCAGGTGGTTGGTCGGCTCGTCCAGGAGGAGCAAGTCGGGATGGGCCAGCAGGAGCCGGGCCAGACCCAGGCGCGTTTTTTGGCCGCCGCTCAGGATGTCCAGGGGCGTGACCGGGTCCAGCTCGCGCAGATCCAGGCCCTCGAGGATGGCCTCCATGCGGGCCTGGAAGCGATAACCCCCGCAGCGCTCCACCTCATCGAGGGCAAGGTCGTATTCTTCCAGGAGGCTCTGGGGAACCGGTCCCTGGGCCATACGAGAGGCCAGGGCCTCCAATCGCTGTTCGGCCTCGGCCAAGCCCTGGATGGCGCCCTTCATGGCCTGTTCCACCGTCTGCCCCGGCGCGTATTCCAGCGCCTGCGCCAGATAGCCCAGGCGCAGATCGGTCGGCGCTAACGAGACGCTGCCGGTGTCGGGCCGTTCCTGGCCGGCGACGATCCGCAGCAGCGTCGTCTTGCCGCATCCGTTGGGGCCGATGAGGCCGATCCGCTCCCCCTCGTTGGCGGTAAAGGATACCCGGTCGAACAAAAGACGGTCGCCAAATGATTTGGATAGGTTACTGACTGTAAGCATGATGGCACTCCCTGTGGCTGCCAGGGTGTGGCGGGCCCACGGCGCCGGGTGGATCGAAAGGATTGGTCCCCGGCGTGCAAAAAAGCCGTGGGCGTCGAGCGCACCCACGGCCTTGATTCCTACGGCGAAAGAATGAGGATTTACCTCACAAACGATGCACTACAGACGCCAAACAAACGGCACAGGTTGTAGCGCATCGGTTCACCTCCGGTCAGAATGATGGCCCCATTATAGCCGGGAAGGACCCAGGTGTCAAATAGAGCCCTCGTGTAAAGCACGGCCCTGTCAAAGTCGCGTGCTGGCTCCGGTTGCTCTTCCACAGGAGCACACCGC